>JALUZN010000311.1 GCA_027011835.1 Draconibacterium sp.
TCTTATTATCAGATATATTAAAAACAATAGAAGTACAACAAAATACATTTACTTCGAAGAATATAAAAGTAAGACGCGAATTAATTGATAGTATTCCCGATGAATATTTTCGATTACTAATAATTACTGGAATTAGAAATAGTGGGAAAAGTACACTGCTATTTCAGCTGTATAAAGAGAAATTTGGCGATGCTTTATACATTAATTTTGAGCATCCCCGTTTTTATAACTTCGATTCGAACGACCTTTTTAAGCTCGACGAGATTATTGAAGCGAAAAAAAGCAGAATACTCTTTTTCGATGAAATTCAGAGTTTTAACGATTGGAATAACTACGTGAGGCAGAAAATTGATGAAGGATTTCAGGTGGTTATTGCAAGTTCCGATACGTCGGTATTGCACAGCGATATTGATGCCGGTTTTACCGGATTAAATATATCGAAGGAACTTTTCCCGTTTTCGTTTAACGAATACTGTTCGAATTATGCCATAGAAAAAAACAGCGAAACCGTAGTGGAATATATGCAAAACGGTGGTTTCCCGGGTTTTATAGAGGCGCAGTCCGATGAGTTCCTTGTTCAATTGTTCGATAATTTACTGATTCGGGAAATAGCAGTACGCAATAAAATACGCGATTTGCGTGCTTTAAAACGGCTGGCCATTCATTTGCTTTCAAATGTCGGCTCCTTAATAACCGGAAATCAACTAAAACAGTTGTTGGGAATTAAAACCACAAGCACTGTAATCGACTATTTATCGGCATTCGAAGCGGGATACTTATTCTTTTTTGTGCCCAGGTTTAGTTATTCTGTTCGTAAACAGAGCATTAATCCACGAAAAGTTTATGCAATAGATACAGGCTTGGTTTTAACAAACTCCGGTGCTCTAACCAACTCGACTGACCGTTTGCTCGAGAATATGGTTTTTTTACATCTTCGAAAAAAAGTGTCTGAACTGTATTATTATTCAGAAAAATTCAACTGCGACTTTGTTGTAATGAACAGAAACAGAGTTGAACAGGTTATTCAGGTGTGCGAAGAGTTAAAACAAGACAATCTAGCAACTGAGTTAAACGGCCTTTATGAGGCAATGGATTTTTTTGAAATGACCGAAGGCACACTTGTTACAATGAATCAGACCGACCGGTTTGAGCGAAACGGAAAGGTTATTACAGTTGTCCCGTTTTACGAGTTTGCTTAAATTAAAACCGTGTCGTCACTAATTGACTAATTATACTCTAGATTATAGTAATTTACTGAAACTTTATTTCCCGTTCTATTAGTCTTTAAACTAACATCTCCCCTGAAATTCAGAGGAGAATATATAAAACCCCGAGACAAACCCTCGAGGAATTTTTTGATTAAATATTAGGGAACGAAAAGCCAATCATAAGCGGATGGAGCTCAGGACCTAATGCATTTTTAAATATCGAGGTCATCGAATAGTTTGCAAAAATACATACATCGCCAAACCCAATACGAGCTGTTACGTCGTATTTCCATTGGTTAATGTGGAAATTGCTTTTGTATTTCTCTTTATTTTTATTGTGATATTTATACTTTGTGTGCGAGCCTATATACAAACCGCCAATAACACCACCTGCCAAATACAGATGCGAACTGCCCATTCGCAACGGAGTTTTAATCTCAAGAATCAGAGGAACGGTGAGGTAATTAATATGAAGTTTCGATTTCTTCACCGACGAATGTTCTTCGGTAATATTCACCGGAACAATCATTCCATGTCCATCCTCTTTTTCCATTGTAACCGGCAGGTCGAAAGCATAATCGTTAAAACTAATTCCCATTCCGGTAACCACGCCAAAAGTTTTGCGTTTATTTTTAAATGCAAATTCGGCAAAATTCAAATTCCAGCTTAACGATTTTCCCGATCTTAAATCGAAAACTTCGCCATATTGTTCGTATTCAGTACCTTTATAAATTGAGTAGTCCGAGTTTTCAAACATATTCATTCCCACTTCTAATCCTGCCCAGTGTGGATTGAAATTACCGGTCCAGTTTTTTCTTTTCAACTCTTTGTCGTATTTAACGTAGGTACCGTCGCATCCGTCGATTACTTTAAACGAACGGCGCCCCAGTCTTATTTCTGTAGTGTCGCCCCAGTCATCCGTAACTACCTCAACACCACGATCGTTACCAACTTTTACTTGTGTACCATTGTTATCTTCAACAACAGTAACAATGTTTTTTTTCATCACTTTAACTTTGGTTGTGTCGTTTTGCGCCCATAAGTTAAGTACCAAAACTGCGCCAATTAGAAATGTAAATAGTCGTTTCATATTTTTTATTTAAATGTTTCTGATGTTATGACGGCAAGCCGCCCTGAAAGTTACAGCATATTTTTTAACCTGAAAAATTACTGCTAATTCCCCCACCGATTATTTCGGATTTGTTTTTTTCGAAGGAATAGAGAATGCGACTAAACGCGACTCGTAATTGTATTTGGTAATTTTGCCATCGTGGTTTGTTTCGTATCTAAATTTATTATTCGATATGGAGGAAACCAGATTTAACCCGGCTTTTACAACTTTATTAAGTTCAACTTTCTCAAATCCTACTTTCTCTTTAATCCTGTCGGCAAGCAGTATTTCATCGTCGGAATAATTAATATTATCGGGAACTGTAAAGTGCATAGTTGCCATTTTTAATTGGGGTTGATCTACATTTATCGATGCAGTTATCGACTTTATTTCGGGAAATTTTTCAACGGGTTCTCTAACTATTTCCAACTCTTTCGCAGTTGGCTCTTTTTGAATATGCTTAACAAGTTTTTTCTTCTTTGGGGCTATTGAGTTTTTCTTTTTTATAATCTTTTTTTCCGGCTTTGTTTCTGTTTTACTCTCGGGTTTTACTAACAACTTTTTTGTTGTCGAAGGTTTAAGTATCTCTGTCTTTCTCGCTTTTGCCAGATTATTAGTAGGCAGTGCCGGATTGGTTTTAGAGTTGAAAAGCGTAAAAAAAGCAAATGCAAGAACAAAAACAGCTGCAATTCGCACGCTCCATAAAACAATGGTTTTTGTTGTAGAGCGGCGGTAGAGTTTCTTTTTATTTTTGAATACAATGGTTTTATCGGGAGTAAGTTTTGTTTTGCTGAAAAGTAAGAGCTCTCTCTTTTTCTCGGGATGTTTCTCAATAAAACGGTTTAACCCGGCTTTATCGGCTGCCGAAATATCGCCTTCGAGGTTTGCAACTACAGTTTGGTTAAAGGTTTCATCAACATCGAGTTTCTCTTTATATAAATTCTCTTTTTTATTAAACGAAATATTTTCGGCAACAGCGGTAACTTTTCCCAAAACCGCCAACTCTTCTTTCAGGTCGGGATTTTGCTGAAGAAATTCGATAAAATCATCCACACTATTTTTATCTAAATTATCTTCAAGATAATCGATAAAAAAGGCTTCATAATTATTTCTGTTAATTTCCATTTTTTACCTTTCTAAACTTAAACAACAACATCAATTTTGCCAATATACTTTTTCAGAAAAACGCGAGCCCTGTATATATAAACTTTTACTTGGGGCTCGCTTAATTTAGCCATCTCTCCAATCTCTTTATACGAGTACCCTTCGTAATCGCGCAGGAGTAAAACCATGCGTTGTTGTTCGGGTAACCGCTCAACGGCCTCTTTTAATACTTCGCTTAAATCGGAATAATTGTTTTCATGGCTCTGTTCTTTTAAAATCAGATCTTCCGAAAAAGCGGAGCGTTTTTCTTTTCTAATTCTGTCAATCAGGGTGTGGTATGCGGTAGTAAAAAGGTACGATTTTACCTTTTCAGAATTTACGTTATCCACATTCTTCCAAAGCTTTTCGTAACTGTCCTGAACAATGTCTTCGGCTTTATGCGTGTCTCTGCAACTTTTTAGCACAAAGCGGAATAAACCGTCCGAAAAATTATCAACTGCCTGATTGTACTCGTTTAATGTCATTCGTTTTTTTGAACACTGTTCGCAGTATATGACGAACAAGTTATACAGAAGTTACAGGCAAAAGCAAAAACTTCGGGGAATAGAGAAAAAATTACATCCGGAGCAGGACAGTAGTTTCCCTAAATTTATTGTTTCTCCTAAAGAATAAATGAAGTGGTTTTTTATTCAATAATTTCGACCCAACCATGCGTGTCGGGTTCGTCGCCGTACTGAATTGCACGCAGTTTATTGTAAAGTTTTGTCGACCATTCTCCCGGTTTGCTGCCATATTTAAACCAGCGGTCGTTGTCGGCATCGTAAACACCTTTAATGGGCGAAATAACTGCAGCAGTACCGCAGGCACCCACCTCTTCGAATGAGGCCAGTTCTTCGTACGGAACTTTGCGACGTTCAACGTTTAGCCCCATCTCTTTTGCTAAAACAAGTAAACTTTTATTGGTAATCGATGGTAAAATGGAGTCCGATTCAGGAGTTATGTATGTGTTATTTTTTATTCCGAAGAAGTTTGCCGGGCCACACTCGTCAATGTATTTTTTCTCTTTACTATCGAGGTAAAGAACAGCCGAAAAACCGCCCTCTTTTGCTTTTTTACCTTCGTACATACTTGCAGCATAATTCCCTCCAACTTTGTATTTCCCGGTTCCTTGCGGTGCTGCACGGTCGAATTGGCGCATAATTACCAAATCGGTGGGTTTAAAACCTTCGGGAAAATAGGGGCCTACCGGCATTACAAAAACTGTAAAAAGATATTCGTCGGCAGGATGAACGCCAATTTGCGGACCGGTGCCAATAAGCAGTGGTCGAATGTAGAGCGCAGCACCCGAATCGTAAGGCGGCACAAAACGCTCATTCAATTTTATAGCCAGTCGCACAGCTTCCTGAAACTTATCGACCGGGAATTTCTCCATTAAAATGCCTTCGGCAGAATTTTGCAATCGCTTTGCATTTTCATCCATTCTGAAAACACGAATTTTACCATCTTTTCCTTTAAAGGCTTTTAGTCCTTCAAATGCTTCCTGCCCGTAATGCAGTGCTGTTGCAGCAATATGAATGTTAATTGTATTCGATGAGCTTGTTTCTAACTCGCCCCATTTCCCGTTGCGGAAGTAGCAACGAACATTATAATCTGCATCCTGGTAGCCAAACCCGAGATTTCCCCAATCGATATTTTCCATTTTCAAAAGATTTTAATTGTTCTGTTTCAAACAAGAAACTCTTGTTCTTTCCAAAAAAGCAAATTAATGAATTTTTCTATTATAAGAGCAAGAGATTGGTCATGTTAATGCAATTGTTTTATAAAATGTTTTATAAAGCATTTTATACTTTACAATGGATTAATCTCTTTATTTGAGGTATTTATCGAGCTCCTTTTTCCATAGGTTGTACCCTTTTGCATTCATATGCAGGCCATCTTCAATAAAAATATCTTGCATCACGTTTCCGTTCTTATCGAGCATAATATCCCATACATTGGCAAAGGCAACATGATCTTGCCGGTCGCAGAATTTATTGAGCTTTTTATTGAGCTTTTTATATCCCTTACTCAGGTTCCAACGGGCAATACTGGGTTTTGCTGAAATTATAATAATTTCGGTTTTAGGTAAATCGCTCTTAACTCTTTTTATTAATCCTTTTGCCTGTTTGTAAACTTTACCGGGTTTTTTCTTTGCTGCAATATCGTTGTCGCCTTCGTAAATAAACAGGTAATCGGGTTGAAATCGTGTAATTAGTTTGTCGTACCAATAGATAAGATCGCTATAATGCGAACCGCCAAATCCAAAGTTAACAACATTATAATCAGGGAAATAATCGGCAACATCTTTCCATTTATATATGCTCGAACTGCCTGTGAAAACAATCAGTTTTTTATCGGGGTTAAAATTATATTCTTTTTCTGAAAGTTCTTTAATAGAACTTTTAAACCGATTGGGGTCTTGTGCTTTTGTTGTAAACGAAGCGATTAGTAAAAAAGCAAGCACAAAAGTGCTAAAGGTGATTTTTCTGTTCATAATAAAAAAGATTAATTAATATTTTGTTTTTAGTTTTCAATTTTCCGACTGATTATTTTTGCAATAATTGCCTGTCCCTCTTCGCTTAAGTGCACGCCGTCTTCCGACAAGAGGTTAAATACAGGTTCGAGAGGAGTTTGAATATCAACAAACTCGGCACCATTTTTTTCGGCAACTTTTTTAAACTCGCTTTTTAAATACCGAACCCGTTCTGCTCCTCCTAAATATTTGTCTTTTAAAATTTTATCGCTGCCGTAAGGGGGCGGTGTGACCACAATTATTTTCGGAGTCTCAGGTAAAATATCCGATTCTTTTATTTTCTGAATAAGTTTTTGAAGATTTCCCGGAACCTCTTTTAGTTGACTGTCGAACACTGCCTTACAGTCGTTAGTTCCCAAAAGGATAACGATTGTATTTATTGTTTGAGCCTGTTTAACTCCTGTTTCCAGATACGAATCAACCATTTTAAGTGTATTCAGTTTCGAGAAACCATTATTATCGAAGCCAATTGTATTGCCCGAAACTGAGGTGTTTATAATAAAATCGGCAGGCCTTATTTTTTTAAGCTGGTTTGCCCAGCCATGTTCAAATGCACCGTTCGAGTCGCCAATCAACAAAATATTTTTAGGAGGAATGTGGTCAAGTGCCACATCAACAATCATTTCGTGCGACCCTTCGAAAACCGTTAAATACAATTTATCTTGAAATGAATTTTGGTAAATAATTTCTCTGTCGCCTAATTTTCCGGTAGTTTTTGTGTCGAGTAGCATTTGTTGGCGAAGCATAATTTCGCGCACTGAAGATGGAACTTTCGCACTGGTATTTTCCACTTCGAAATCGGTAACCAACTTATTGTAAAAATCGATGGTATGCGTTATTGGTACCGAGCCGGTGTATCCGTCGTGAATACCGCAATATAAAAACAGCTTACTGTTTTCGCGCCTTGTTACGGGAGTTTCCATAAAAAATGGCGAGCGCGATTTTGCATCGTCAATATCAATACCTGATGATGTTCCGGTAGTTGCCAGCGAAATATGTGTAGCATAATTACTTTTTCGGCCCAACGATTCGTAATACCACTCTACAATATTTGAGATACCTGCCCACGCCGAAAAAGTTTTTATCCGGTGTTTCGATTTCATATATGTAAGCATGGTTGCAAAACCACCTCCACTCATTCCAATAACATGAATATTTGTTGTATCAACATTCCCGTTTTTTATGGCGTACGAAATTGCATCGTCGATGTCGGAAACAACATATTTACTTCCGCATGCTTTGGGCGTTTTATTTGGCCCCCTAAAGTTGGGGTGAATATAATTCCAGTCTTTCTCCAATATCTTTTTTGTAAGCGGGTCGATTTGTGTGTAGTCGCCACTCCAGGTATGAAGACTGACAATTAGTGGTTGTGGCATTGCGCTGTTTGTAAAATAGATAAAAGCTTTCTGCATTTCCCCATCAAGCGACGATTTTATCTCCGTTGTTTTAAACTCACCGGGCCAGTTTTTATTGATTGTATCGTCCCATTTTGGGTTATTTTGCGCCATAGCAACTTGTGCAAATAAAAGAAGTATAATAA
>JALUZN010000312.1 GCA_027011835.1 Draconibacterium sp.
GTATATACTAAATCCAGATAGGTTTTCAGGAATTGAGCGAAGCGAAAAACGGCGAAGGATTAACATTTACAAATAAATACAGCTTTATTATTGTTAATGCAAATATCCTTTGCCGTCCCATTTATGGGGCGGACCCTGAAATACAAATCAATCTCCGGACTTTTAGCCCTGAATTCTATCAAAATTTTCTTGTTAGAAACAAATGATTCAGGGCTTAAGTCCAATTGCTTTTGACATTCTCTAAACTATATGTACTGACAACAGATCAATTCAACTTTACTTTCGTAAAGAAGTCGAAAATCAAATCCTCTTTGGTTCACTTCATAATTCAATGTACATAGCAAAAAAGGTTTTCAAAATTAATTGAAAACCTTTTTTAAAATTTTGTTGTTGCAGTATTTCTGCTGCTTCATTGTTTGTCGGGATGACAAGATTTGAACTTGCGACCCCTCGCCCCCCAGACGAGTACGCTACCAGACTGCGCCACATCCCGATTTAAATTTCTGCCTGCAAAAGTAACAGTTGATTCTGTTTATGCAAAAATTTTTCAGTTGAAAATAGCATTGTTAATATTTCATTTCGAATAGAGATTATTTATGGGCATATAAATAATATTAATAAAATTTATTATGGGAGATAAAAGATGTTTTGTATTTTTGCGTCCTTAAAAATATATACAATATGTTTAAATCACTTGATATTAACGAGAACGAAGAGAATAAAGGCACTCAGACGAAAGAAACTGAGAAGGTAAAATGTTTAATTATCGGTTCGGGGCCGGCGGGATACACGGCTGCAATTTATGCTGCACGTGCAAATCTCAATCCGGTTATGTACGAAGGGTTACAACCCGGCGGACAGTTAACAACTACTACCGAAGTTGAAAACTTTCCCGGTTATCCGGAAGGAGTTACCGGTCCGATAATGATGGAAGACTTAAAAAAACAAGCCGAGCGTTTTAATGCCGACATTCGTTGGGGAATGGCTACCAAAGCCGATTTCTCGGGCGATATTCATAAGGTGTGGATAGACGACAACAAGATTATTGAAGCTGAAACAGTAATTATTGCAACTGGTGCAACAGCTAAATATCTTGGGCTGGAAGACGAGAAAAAATATGCAGGCGGCGGTGTTTCGGCCTGTGCTACCTGCGACGGTTTTTTCTATCGCGGTAAAGATGTTGCCGTTGTTGGAGGTGGCGATACTGCCACCGAAGAGGCATTGTATCTGGCCGGATTATGCCGCAAAGTTTATCTGATTGTCCGTCGCGATGTACTGCGTGCATCGAAAGTGATGGCAGAACGCACCAAAAATACCGATAACATTGAGATTCTTTGGAAGCATCAAACCAAAGGGCTGTTTGGCGACGAAGTTGTTGAAGGTGCAATTTTGGTAAAAAACAAAGGCGAAGAGGACGAAGAAGAGGTAAGAATAAAAATCGACGGTTTTTTCCTTGCCATTGGTCATAAACCAAATTCGGAAATTTTTGCCGACTACATTGACACCGATGAGGTGGGCTATATTAAAACACTCGAAGGAACTTCAAAAACAAAAGTTCCCGGTGTTTTTGCTTGTGGCGATGTTATGGATTCGCAATACCGACAAGCAATTACAGCTGCCGGTTCGGGTTGTAAAGCTGCAATTGATGCAGAAAGATACCTCTCCGAGAAAAATTCGTAAGTATACAATTTCCATAAAAAAAGCAGGATATTCAATTGAATATCCTGCTTTGAGATAACAACTTGATAATAAGCAATTAATATTACTTTTATTTGTTTTTATTTTACATTTTTAAGTTCTATAAAAACAAAAAATGAAAAACAAAAAAAACATAAATCTCCCTGAATTTCCATTTAAAAAAGCATTGATTTTTATTGGAGTTATTATTATTATTTTTACTGTTATTCATTTCCTCCAACCCGGCAATTATCTAAAATCTACTCCTAAGAACAGAATAGTTTTGTCCTTTTCAATTTCATTGTTTTATACTCTTTCCTTTTTATTGCAGTATTTATTTTTTCAAAGTAAATCCCATTTAAAATCCCTGAGATTTTACTTAAACAATGTGTTTTTC
>JALUZN010000313.1 GCA_027011835.1 Draconibacterium sp.
ACATTGATTAATAAAGTTAAATACTCCTGCTTATATGAGTCCAGAATAGGAAGAAAGAACTCCATCGAACTAATGCAAACACAGTATTAAGTTGACGCTAATGCGATGCACATCGGGGCGTAAGGAATGTGGGGGGGCGACAGAGGGGTAGCATTAGCAGCAAGGCTCTGCGAGCCGACGAAGGAGGCGCGGCAGCCTCAACACTAAAGCAGAGACCTCAAAAAGAAAACAAAAGAAAAGAACCACAAAACAAGCCAGGTGCAGACGACTTGAGACCACTTCGGTCGTCCCTCCCGCGTGGAACCGTGCACCAAAACATGTTTTGTAATACGAACCTCACTCGTACAAAACAAAATTAGCAGCAAGGCTCTGCGAGCCGACAAAGGAGGCGCGGCAGCCTTACCACTAAAGCAGAGACCTCAAAAAGAAAACAAAAGAAAAGAACCACAAAACAAGAAAGGTGCAGACGACTTAAGACCACTTCGGTCGTCCCTCCCTCGTGGAATCGTACAAACAATAAAAAAAGTCCGTTTCCTCTCTCCTTTTAAGGAGAGATGTCCGGTGTAGGGAATGTGGGAAGACCGGGACAGAGAGGTGACAAGTTTTGGAATACGAACCTCCCTGCTCAAAACAAAATTAGCAGCAAGATTCTGCAAGCCGACAAAGGAGGCGCGGCAGCCTCTCCTCTTTTTGCACAACGCCCAATTAAAAACAGACTGTATTTGTAATCGCAAAAATTATACAATATATTCTGTTGTAATCGCAAAATTCATATAATATTTTCGATTACAACCGCAAGTTTTATATATTTGCAAAATGATTGAACGCGTTGCATTAAAAAATATAAAAGAAAAGCTTTTTAAGGGCAAAGCTATTGTTTTGTTAGGTCCCCGTCAGGTAGGAAAGACTACATTATTACAAGAAATATGGAAACACCAAAAAAATATTTTATGGATTAATGCCGACAATATTGAGGACAGGGAGATTTTTAACCAGCCTTCTGCAACAAGGCTTAAAGCATTAATGGGCAACTATAAAATAGTTATTATTGACGAGGCTCAACGCATAAATGATATTGGTGTAAAACTAAAGTTAATTACCGACGAGCTTAAACATATTCAATTAATAGCTACAGGTTCTTCCTCCTTCGAATTGGCAAACCAAATAAACGAACCGCTAACCGGCAGGAAATTTGAATATCAATTATATCCCATTTCATTTACTGAATTGGTAAATAACAGTAATTTACTCGAAGAGTTGAAGATGCTGAATCATCGCCTGATTTATGGTTCGTATCCGGATGTTATAAACAACGCAGGAAACGAAAAAGAAATTCTACAGCAATTGGTCAGCAGCTATTTGTATAAAGATATTTTAGAATGGAACAGGATTAAAAAATCTGACAAAATAATTAAGTTGTTACAAGCTATTGCGTTTCAGGTCGGTAATCAGGTATCTTATAACGAATTGGCTCAAACGGTTGGTTTAAATAACGAAACCATAGAGTCATATATCAATCTGTTAGAACAAACTTTTGTTATTTTCAGGTTGAACTCGTTTAGCCGGAATTTACGCAATGAACTAAAAAAATCGCATAAAATTTATTTTTACGACAACGGTGTCAGAAATGCTTTGATAGCCAACTATAATCCTGTTAGCTTAAGAAACGATGTAGGAGCATTGTGGGAAAACTACTTAATAAGCGAACGAATTAAGTATTGCGAATACAACAAAATATACAGCAATAAATATTTTTGGCGAACACATTCCGGACAAGAAATCGATTATATTGAAGAACGTGAAGGAAAATTATTTGCATACGAATTTAAGTGGAACAAAAAGAAAAAAGTAAAAGTGCCTGCTGCTTTCGAAAAAGCATATAATAATTCTTCTTTTGAAGTGATAAACCCCGACAATTACGAAATATTTATAAACGAATAAAAAAACCGCTTTTTCTCTCCTTTCTAAGGAGAGATGTCCAGTTCCGTGAAACCTGCAATTTAGGAGTAACGAACTGAATTGCATTGGTTGAACTAATCCCGGCCTGTCCCGCACCAAAGGTCGGGAACTG
>JALUZN010000314.1 GCA_027011835.1 Draconibacterium sp.
TGGTTAAACAGAGTTATAAAATTATTGGGATTTTTTCTTATAGGAATTGCCGGCTATTTGGTTTATGAAGGAATTAAATTCTTATAATTAAGGGAAAATATTGTTCAATTGTATTGTACAAAAATATTTTCCAAATAATCATTTGATATACTAAAACAAATTGGTTTTCGGATTTTAAGAATTGTCATTTCCGAATGTTTCTATCGGAAATCCATTGATTATTACTGGATTCCCACTAAAAACTTGTGGGAATGACACTCATATTCAACTAATTTACTTAATTGTTTTCCGAAAATCAATTCGGTTTTGGTACTATTTAATTAAAATCATCTTATTTGTTTTTAC
The DNA here is from genome assembly GCA_027011835.1 of Draconibacterium sp. Taxonomy (GTDB): domain Bacteria; phylum Bacteroidota; class Bacteroidia; order Bacteroidales; family Prolixibacteraceae; genus Draconibacterium. The sequence continues at coordinate 346 of JALUZN010000314.1, forward strand.
AAAATTTCCCACGGATAATCTATAGAAATAAATTCCGCTGGAAAGTTTTGATGCATCAAATATAATTTTATATGTTCCGGGTTTTTGTTTTTTGTTTACAAGTGTTGCAACTTCTCTGCCGAGAATGTCGTAAACTTTTAATTTAACAATGGTCAACGCATGCGTTGACCCTACAACTACAATCGTTTGTGGGATTGAATATTCTATTGTTGTTGCAGGGTTAAAGGGATTTGGATAATTTTGTTTCAATTCAAAATTATTATTTACATTTATATCTTTTACATCAACAACTGTGCTGTCCAGACTAAACCGGAATTCATCATTATCTTCTATTTGATTATATGTAATTATAAATAAACTATCCCCGCTACCCGGAGTTGTATTTGTTATGTTAAAAGAAATCTGATAACTTGTTGTCGGATCGGTTGTTCCTTGAGGTTGTAAAATAATCACCTCGCCAATATCCCACCGACCGTTTTTTTGTTTAGCCTGATAAGGTTCATACAAAATAAATGTTGCCTTTTCTTTTTCAGGTGAAGTTAAAGTGATATCCTTTATGTTCCAAATGCTAAAAGGTGCCAACACTCTGCCCAGCAGTGTTTCCATCGTGTCGGCATATTTCCAACTTCCGTCGGACAAAGTATCAAAATTATTAAATGCTATTAAGTAATCATCGTCAACTTTAATTTTATCTGCGCCTAAAACAGGAGGAAACTCTATTTTAAAATCCAGTGTTCCGGAATTGTTGCTTACAAACTTGGTTTTTTCATTATTGATATCGTTTCCCATATCTTTAATGGTAACTTTCATACCGTCGAATTCCGGTGTGGAAACGAATTCATTTACAGGTTGGTTGGAAATAAGAATTTCATCTCGGGATACATTTTTAATATCGAATGTTTTTTCATCATCATTTACATGAAACAAAATACCGTATTCATCCTTTGTTAATAAAGTATTATCAACGGTTTGAATTATAATCTTAGGAGTTGCGTTCCCTCTGTAACTTTTAACATGGCTTTGAGAAAGTTGTGATTCAAAAATATTAATTGTAAAAGGTTCGCTAATTAAAGTCGAATCGCTTACTCCGTCCGAGATTGTAATTTTCAGATAACATTCTTTTGCGTTAGGAATATTTTTTATATCCCAATCATAACTGTTTTCCCCGTTCGTATAAGCTGTGGAAATTATTTCCGTAAAATGTCCTTCTTTACTAAATGAATATGCAAGTTTAACATTCAGTTGGGCATTGTCGGCATCTTCGGAAATCCAATTAATTTTTAGCGGTGTGGAAGTTACGGTTGTATTTTCAAATGTGATTTTTTTTGTTAGTTCCGGTTTAGCATTTTCATCCGGATTATCAACGGTAAATTTACGGGTGGATATATCGTAATAATATTCTTTCGGATTATCTTCGTTATATGCAACAATTCTTAAAATATAATTCATTCCGTCATTTACATCTTCCGTATTCCAAACAAAACTTCCGTTATTGTCTAACGAATAAGCAAGCGGAAACCAGTCATCTCCTTTATTATTCGAATATTCAAGAAACACTTTTGCATCCGAATTGTTTCCCATATAATTCCAAGTAACTTCGATTTCACCGTTAACTTTATTAGGAACAGATTTTAAGTTAATTTTGTAATTATTATCTCCGCCGCTTTCGCCGGTTTCGCTTCGCATAGTTGCCCAATTATGTTGCAATGAAATATACTTTGCATC
>JALUZN010000315.1 GCA_027011835.1 Draconibacterium sp.
TTTAGCAGTCTAACAAAACTTAAATCAGTATAATGTTCAATGTTGAACAGATAAAAACCAAGCCTAGAAATTGTAAATAATATCAGTATTAAAAAAATACGTTTTAAAAGAACATACTCTTCTTGAAAATTATATGAGCTCCATATATCGTTAATATTTTTTTTCATCTAAATTAGTTTGTTAAATAAATTATTATCAACTCTTTTTTTTGCAAATGTAGACATTAATGAGGAAAAATAATATTTAGCCTAAAACAGCCAAGAATTGATTCCAAGATTATAATTTGCATATCATTCCATCGATGAGGCTTACTTATACCTTCAACATAAATACGTTTGTTATTAATATCAAAATCAGTCAGCCCCTGTGTTCCCTGGGCCTCGAAATCAAGAGAATAAGGCTTTGGAGTATAAGTATCGTGTGTTACAATTATTGTTTCACCAAGTGCAGTGTTTATTGTTGTCGTAACAATATCTCCTAGCCTCCATTTCAGCTTGGCATTCGGATGATCCTCTCCGGCATGATCAACAATATATTTATGTAATCCACGTGATTTTGTTGCATGCGATGTTAGTGAAACAAAAAAATTACCCCTGTTAACAATCATCATAGTAGCAATCGGATCAACCCCATGCGTAGTATACAGGTCTGCATTTCTCAATAGCTTCAGGATTAATATCACAAATGGCAGGTATTTCCACATCAGTCCTTTTCAAAACATTACACAAATGTGAACGTCCACGACCACCAATGCCGATAAACCCAATCTTAACCTTTTCAGCTATATCTTTTTTATTTTTTCCAAAAGCTACATTTGGTGCTACGGAAATTGCCGCCCCAACAGTAGCTGCAGTTTTAATGAATGAACGTCTATGCATTACTTCTTTTCGTAAATATGATTGTCTTCAAAAATTATTTCCGAATCTTTGTGCCCTGTGCAAATTCCATAGCGCCCATTATTGTGAAACTGATTTCCACGCACAATGCTGTGGAGAGCTCGCTAGCAAATATACATTCCGTCTACCGCATTGTCATGACTGTTGTTATTCAAAATATGCGATTTGGGAGAACCTGTTCCCGGATGCATTCCCATATTTGCACAACCTTCAATCTCGCAATTCTGAACCGTAACATTTTCAGTAATCTGCCAGGTAATTCCTTCACCATTAAAATCTTTAACATGAATGTTATCGACAGTTATATTTTTTGATTTAAAAACAGCCACTCCGCCATTGTTACATCCATGGGCTTTTACTGTATTTTCCTTATTCCCGTCGATTGTGAAATTCGAAACAAATACATTTTCGGCATCTCTTACCAAAACTGTCGAGCCCCCGTTCGAAACCCGGCCGTTATTGCTAACCCGGTAATCGGCAATCATCCCTCTGTCAATATACAATCGATTTCCAACAATGTCAGTTATTCTGGCTGTCGATAAAATCCAACACGACTTTTGGGGTGCATCCCAAACCTGCACATTCATACCAACTTCAAACCCTGAGGCATCTTCAACTGTTAAAAAAACCTCCCCATAATCAGCATCGTCTGCCAGATTCGACTCAAAACCGGAACCTGATTTTAATATGGTTGCTTCGCCCGAACCAATTAATTTTACATTCGACTTTAAACAAACGGCACCTTTTATTAGAAAAGTACCCTTGTTTAATTTAACTGTTCCGCCTTCCACAGGAAGTGCATCGATAGCAATTTGAATCGCTCGGTTTGTATATCCCGGAATATCGGAATAAGTCCCACCCACAGTTAAAATAACCGGATTACGGCGTGGAGTAAGAAAAGCATCGATTTTACAATCTTCGTATTGAGCAAATGCGACATTCGAAAAAATCAGAAATAGAAAGAGAAGTTTTTTCATTTTAATTGGTTAACATTTTGACAAATTAAACGATGCAAAAGCAGGTTTCGCTAATTGGCAAAGATTTTTATTAAAGTAAAAATAGTGATTTAACCCGCATTATTCATCCGGAGTTAAATCGTCAATAAAAGCATCAGTTTTTCAAACCTTATATTTTGTGGGTGACAAATCATGTGTTTTTATAGAAGTCATTAC
>JALUZN010000316.1 GCA_027011835.1 Draconibacterium sp.
GCATTTGGAACAGGTAACCCCAACATTGTCACGGTATTCCTTAAACTTAAGTTTGCAGCTTTCCTCATCGGGGAACTGTTCTATAAAGTTAATTAATGACATACTTCTATTTTTATTTCAAAGATAACAATAATTGGGTAAATATACGGGTATTCATATTATTTTTTTAACGTAATCCGTAAGTTTGACGGATATCTCACGTAGAAACAACCTCGTGTATACCAAATTTTTGCCAAGCTCGCTTTATTGTAATACGTAAATGACGAACAACAAACCAAAAAGTTGTTTGCAAAGACAAAAAAAGTATAAATTAAATTTCGATTAATCCATCGGGGAGTTTTAGTTTTATTGTTTTCCGGAACTCATCGACCTCTTGCAACAGATTGTCGTTGTATGGAATAAGAATTTCACGGCCACGATAATTTACTGTTATTACAATATTTCCGGCATAATCATCAACCCCGTTAATAATTCCTATTTCGCCAAGAGCAACATCGATTAAAAGGTAATTAATCAGTTGCGACTCTAAAGGTTCGGCATCGTCGTCAACAATTTCGGTTTTAAAAAGATAGACCGAACTGCCTGTTAATCGTTTTGCATATTTTTCAGTATCGACCCACTTTAATGTAACAATGGCTGTGTTACCCGACTTAAATCGCAGCCCATTTTCTTCAACAAAAAATGGCACAAGCAACCCGTCAAGTTCAATAAAAAAACGTGATGCATCTTCTACTGAGAGTTCAAAACGAGGTTCAAACTCGAGAATTAACTCTCCACGAATACCATGTGTTTTCCTGAAAAACCCAATATTTTGGCAATCTGTTTTTGGTATTGTTTCCATATCGAACAAATATACGCAATCCGTTAAGGTATAAAAAAAACCATCAGCTAAAAACTGATGGTTTTTTTATTTTTAGATGTGTTGTCTTTATTCAGATTCCGCACCCTCTTCTTTTGGAGTTTCCACAGCTTTCGGCTCTTCTTTTACCTCTTCAGCCGGAGCTGCTTTTGGTGCTTCCTCAGCTTTAAGCTCTTCTTTTGCCTCTTCTGTTTTTGGAGTTCCCTCGGCAACAGTTTCTGCTTCAGCTGTAGCTTCTTCGCCTGCAGCTTCCGCTTCGGCAGCAGCTTTTTCTGCTTCGGCAGCTTTTACTTTGGCCTCGGCCTCGGCAGCTAATTCGGCATCTCTTGCAGCAATTGCAGCACTTCTTGCTTCGTTAATTTTAGCTTCAGCTTCCAATTGTTTTTTGGTTTCTGCCTCGGCATCACCCGCCAAACGATCGATTTTAGCCTGAATTTTAGCGTCTTTTTCTGCTAACCAACTATCAAGTCGTTTTTCAGCTTCAGCTTCATCAAATGCTCCTTTTTTAACTCCACCCATCAGGTGTTTTTTGTACAATACTCCTTTGTACGACAAAATTCCTCTGACAGTGTCAGTAGGTTGTGCGCCTTTCGTAAGCCAGTCGAAAGCTTTATCGAAATCGAGATCTATCGTTGCAGGATTTGTGTTAGGATTATATGTTCCAATCCTTTCAATGTACCTGCCATCTCGTGGCGCCCTGCTGTCTGCTACCACAATGTGGTAGTACGCATAACGTTTGCGGCCATGCCGCGCTAATCTCATTTTTACTGGCATAATTCTTTATTTAATTTTGAAAAATGTGGCGCAAAGATAGCATAAAAAACTGTTTTTTAAATTTTTACAGTTTTATTTTTTCGTATGTTAACGGTCTGGTTGTTTTAGGCTCTTACCGGGTTAATTCTTTTGTCGAAAGGAGTCCGCAGGCCGCATAAATATCTTCGCCCCGCGAAGCACGAACAGTTGTTGTAATTCCTTTACGGTTTAGTTTTTCTTTAAACATCTGAATTGTCTTTTCGCCGGGACTTTTTAACGGAGTACCCGGAACAGGATGAAAACGAATAAGATTAATACGACATTTTAATCCGCTTAATAACCGAACCAATCCGTTCACATGCTCCGACGTGTCGTTTAACCCTTCAAACAAAATGTATTCGAACGATATTCGACGCTGGCGGCCAAAATCCCAGTGTTTAATCTCCTCAACAACTTTTTCAATTGGGTATGCAATTTGTGCCGGCATAAGTTTTTCCCGCTCTTCGCGAAACGGCGTATGTAAACTTACGGCAAGATGCGCCTCACTTTTTTCGAGGAATGTGAGCATGCCGGGAATAATTCCGATGGTTGAAACAGTAATACGCCGCGGACTCATAGCAAAACCCCATTCGGCAGTTAAAATTTCAAGACTTTTCAAAACCTCGTTTAAATTATCGAACGGTTCGCCCATTCCCATATAAACAATATTAGTAACCTCGTTTACCTCATCGATGCTTTTTATCTGGTTAATAATTTCGCCTGCCGAAAGATTTCCCTGAAACCCCTGTTTCGCCGTAAAGCAAAAAAGGCAACCCATTTTACAGCCCACCTGCGAACTTACACAAACGGTTTTCCGCTCGCGCTCGGGAATCATTGCCGTTTCAATAAATTTATTTTGTATGGTGGGGAAAAGATATTTTTTTGTTCCGTCGGTACTTTCCTGAACTTTTGTGTAGGCTGTCAGTCCGAATTCATATTTTTCACTTAAAACTTCGCGCGCCTTTTTCGAAAGATTGGTCATCTCGGCAATCGACCGCACCTGCTTTTTATACATCCAGTCGGCAATCTGCTTTGCAGTAAACTTTGGTAGTTTTAATGCTAAAACCAGTTCCTGCAACTCGTTTAATGTTTTTCCGAAAAGAGCCTCTTTCATGTGTTTAAAATTTAGAATCAAGATACAAGAACCAAGACACAAGACAAGAAAATTAGTGCTTTAATTTAATCGTGCTCCTGTGTGTGAAATCTTTTATCATGAATGTTTCATCGTATTAAAATTATTTGTTTTTAAAAACCATCCGTTGGCTAAAGCCAACGGCAAAGGATATTTGTACTATTTATAATTATTGTTATTAAATATCCTTGGCCGTCCCTTTTAAGGGGCGGACATAAAAACCACTAATCAATCTCGGCAAAGGATATTTGTGCTATTTATAATTGTTTTTCAATATATCTATTTTCCACTACTATTTCTAAATATTGTCAACCGGTCCGAATCGAGCATCTCTGTTGCCACAACTTCTCCTGCAACCTGCGGAGCTTTTACACCCGAATAAAAAAACTTGTCTCCCGAAAACAGATGAATTTCATCCCACATCTTCGCTTCGATAAAGCTCTCAATCAGTTGCTTACCACCCTCAACAATTACCGATTGAATATTTAATTTATACAACTCGTTTAAAATTTGCGGAATAATATTTTTTTGAAAATCTATTTTTTTGAATTCGAGATTTGCGCCTGTCTCGTTTTTTATGGAGTTAAAGACAACTGTTTTCTCCGATTTGTCGAGTAAATTCAACGATTGCGGCAATTGAAGTTCCCTGTCGAGCAGAATACGGAGCGGATTTTTGCCTTTCCAGTTTCGAACCGTTAACGAAGGATTATCATTTTCGGCTGTTTTTCTTCCCACCAAAACGGCTCCTTCAACCGAACGAATTTTATGCACCAGTCGCAATGCCAGGCTGCCTGTTATCCACGTGGGTTCGCCAAACTCTTTTTGGCTACGGTCAATATCGATAAAACCGTCGGTTGTTTGCGCCCATTTTAAAATTATAAAAGGTCGTTTTTTTTCGTGAAAAGTAAAAAATCGCTTATTCAACTCGCGACATTCGTTTTCTAAAACGCCAAGTTTTACTTTCACTCCGCCACGTTTTAATTTTTTAATTCCCTCGCCAGCCACTTCAACAAACGGGTCGATTGTTCCGATTACCACACGCGGAATCCGGCTGGCAACAATTAAATCGGAGCACGGTGGAGTTAGTCCGAAATGGGCGCACGGTTCAAGCGTAACGTAAATGGTGCTTTGGGATAAAAGCTTCTTGTTCGAAACCGAATTTATTGCATTAACTTCGGCATGTGGCCCGCCATGTTTCTGATGATAACCTTCGCCAATAATTTTGCCGTTATAAACAATTACCGACCCAACCATTGGATTTGGAGCTGTTTCTCCAGCACCCAGTTTCGCCAACTCTATGCAGCGACTCATATATTTTTCGTCGGTTGTCATTCAAATGCAAGATTCTATTTTAACTTTACATCGCCAAAAATAAACAATGCGAGCGACTATTCAATATATAAAAAAAGAATTAGCGGGAATATATCCCGAAACCGAAATTGAAGGTTTTATCCGACTACTATTCGAATGGGCTTGTGGCTGGGATTATTCTGCTCAAATACTAAACAGGAATCGCAAAATTGAGGCAGCAAATTTCGACAAAATCAAAGCGAGTGTTGCCCGGTTAAAACAGTTCGAACCTATTCAGTATATTTTTGGCGAGACCATTTTTTTCGATTTGCAACTAAAGGTAAATCCAGCAGTTTTAATTCCACGCCCCGAAACCGAGGAGCTTGTAAACTGGATTTTAGAAACCATTTCAGGCAAAGCAGCCCACATTCTCGATATTGGAACTGGAAGCGGGTGCATTTCGCTGGCACTAAAAAAAAACCTGCCCGGGAGTCGGGTTTCTGCCATCGACATTTCTGATGAGGCACTAAAAACAGCAAAAAGCAACGCACTCTTAAACAACCTTGACGTTCGCTTTTGGCAAGCCGACATTTTAAAATGGAGAGAATACAACTGGCCCGAATTCGATGTAATAGTAAGCAATCCTCCGTATGTTCGCCAGCTTGAAAAAAAACAGATGCAACCCAATGTTTTAAAGTACGAGCCCGAAATTGCCCTGTTTGTAAGCAACAATAATCCGCTTATTTTTTATAGCGAAATTGCGGCTTTTGCAAAAGACCATCTTGCAAAAAACGGAAAGCTTTTTTATGAGATAAATGAATACTTAGGCAACGATTTAAAGAATTTACTTACTAACTTTGGGTTTACAAATATTCTGATGAAACACGACATAAACGGGAAAGCACGAATGGTTTTTTGTGAGAGGTAAAATCTCTGTTTTCTGAATTTTAAAACCTTTTTTTATCTTGCTGAACAAAACCAAATATAATACGGGGAAACGAAACAACGTGAAAAACAACCTCAGAAAAATAACTTTACTTTTGAACATACTAGCTGTTTTAGCTCTGTTAACGGCATACTTATCGGTTTATATATCGCCGGCAAAACACTGGGTTCCGGCACTGTTCGGAATGGCTTATCCGTTTATTTTTCTGACCAATCTGTTTTTTATTGGCATTTGGCTGCTCTTTAAACCCCGCTACATTTTTTTATCGCTTATTGCCATTTTAGTTGGCTGGAGTTATGTTTCGCGTTACATTCAGTTTACAGGAAAAGAGACCGATAAAGACGGCATAAAAGTAATATCGTACAATGTGCGCTATTTTGTTGGCGATAATCCAAAAGCGCAAAAAGAGAATGCCGAAAAAATTATCTCATTTTTAGAGGAACAGAGTGCCGATATTATCTGTTTGCAAGAGGCACGGCTACGAAAAACAGGTATTTTCAATTTACCTGCTACGGTAAAAAAGCTGAACTCAATTCATCATTACCAATATGCACGGTCGAGTACAACCTTCGGTTCGGTAACCATGACCCGCTTCCCGATTATTAATATGGGCGAAATTCGGTTCGACAAGTCGCGCAACATGTCTATTTTTACCGATGTAATTATGAATAAAGATACAGTTCGAATTTTTAACGTGCATTTGCAGTCGTATAAAATCGACCCGAAAAAATATTCCATTATTGAATCGCCCGGCATGGACCAGGAGAAAGATTTAAAAGAGATGCGCGAAATGGGAGTGAAACTTAAAAAAGCATTCGAAATGCGGGCAAAACAGGTGCAGGAAATACGGGAAAAAATTAATGAATCGCCATACGAAGTTATTGTTTGCGGCGATTTTAACGACACTCCTGTTTCGTTTGCTTACCAAACACTGCGCAGGAATTTAACCGATGCTTTTGTTCATTCGGGAAAAGGAATTGGCCGCACCTACATTGGAAAGTTGCCTTCGTTCCGTATCGATAATATTTTTCACGGAGCACTGTTCGAGTCGTATAACTTTAAAACTTACAACTTTAAAATGTCCGATCATCTGCCAATTTCGTGCAAGTTGGTCAGAAAATAGATGGATGGCATTTCTCCCTTATTCTGATAGGTTTTTAAAATTTACAGGATGTTATTTGGATTGGGAATTCGACATTAAATCCTAAAAACTGCTATTCACTTTTAAGAATATTTAGTGCTGTAATTTTATCTTTCCCCAATTGTTCAATCAGTTCTTCAACTCCGCTAAATTTTTGCTCATCGCGTATTTTGGCAATAAAAACAAGTTGAATTTCATGGTTATAAATATCTTTGGCAAAGTCGAAAATATTTACTTCAATACTTCTGTTATCAGCATTCGAATTAAAAGTGGGGCGTGTACCAATGTTTAACATTCCATAAAGTTTACGGCCGTTCACAAACACATTTACCGCATACACCCCGTATCCCGGAATAATTTTATGCTTATCGGAGCTGCTGATATTTGCCGTTGGAAAACCAATTTTTCGCCCCAGTTGATTGCCTTCGATAACTGTTCCGTGGAGCATAAAATTGTAACCCAAAAATCGATTTGCCTTTTTAATATCGCCATTTTGCAACGCTTCGCGTATTTTTGTTGAACTCACATTCTCCTCTTCAACCGCAAATACATCGAGTTTTTCTACCTTAAAATCAAATCGTTTGGCACAGTTTTTCAGGTATTCGAAACCACCTTCCCTGTCTTTCCCAAACCTGTGGTCGTAACCCACAACCAAACAGCGCGTTTTCATTTTTTCAACCAAAACTTTCTCCACAAAATTACTGTACGAGAGCTGAGCAAACTCGCGGTTAAAAGGGTAAACAACCAGATGTTTAATTCCATATTTCTCGAAAAGAGCCTGCTTTTCGTTAAGCGTGGTAAGCAAACGTAAATTTGTTTCGGAAGGCGATGTTACCAGCCGCGGATGGGGATAAAAAGTAAATATTACCGACTCGCCATTGTACTTCTCTGCCAGTTTGTTAAGTTGTGCAATAACTTTCTGATGTCCTAAATGAACACCATCGAAAGTACCAATGGTAACCACCGGATTTTTTACATTAAAACTATTTAAACTGGTATGTACTTTCACTTTAAGTTCGAGATTTTTGTTTTAAACATTGGATTAAGAATAGAGTAGTTCATTGGATTAATATATCCATCTATGTTGGGTGTGGTTTTTTATTCAGTCAATCTATTTATTAAATCCATTCTTTCGTGTAATATTCTAATAATTTCAATTTCTTTTTCAGAAATCAAATGATAAAATATAATGTGTTTCCCAGATTTGAGTCCAAGTAAACTTCTACTTATTCCATTATATATTTTTCCAAGCTTAGGGTTCTTCCCTATTTCTAAACAATCTAATTTAATTGTTGAATAATATCTGTCTGCTTGATGTTCAGACCAATTTTCATAAGTGTAATTCCAGATGTTATTAAGGTCTTCGATTGCTTTTTGCCTGAAAGAAATATTAACCATTATTTCGTTTCTCAGATTTTAATTTTTTCAGATTTCCTTCGAAGTCAAAGTTTTCAACTATTGGGCTGTCCAGTCCTTCTTGGATAGCATTTTTTAAAGCAATGGCCTTACTTTCTTCATTTTCTAATAGTCGAAGTCCAGCACGAATTACTTCACTCACATTTTTGTATCTTCCAACAGAAACTTGTGAACTCACAAACTTGTCAAAATAATTCCCGAGTGATATAGATGTATTTTTCATTTTAAATAAATTTATTCAAAATTACCAATTATTGGTAAAAGCTCCAAGTTTATCTCGATTTTTAAATTACACCCAGCAGCTATAAATCTAACAACCTATTGAGAGTACAAAAAAAGCAAAAAAAACAGAGCAATACCTTTTTATTCTAAAATCGTTTTGTTTTTACACGTTCACAGACAAAAATAAATTCAAAAAAAACTATTTTCTAAATTGAGTTTTTGATGTAGCGGATTTTGTTAATTTTACGCGCTTTAACAGATATAAAAAATGACACTAAATAAATTTATATTTTTTCTAATTATCGCAACAACTCTTTTTAGCGGATGTAAAAAAAGTACTGAGTTTACTGTTTCGGGTAAAATAACACATGCCGAAGGAAAGAAAATTTCGCTTGAACGACTGCATGTTTCAACAATAAAACCGGTTGGCGAGACAACAATTGATAAAGATGGTGAATTTGAGTTTAAAGGCGAAACAAGCATTCCGGCCTACTATTTACTAAGGTTAAACAACAAAATTATTACCCTCTTGGTCGACTCTACCGAACATGTTGTTGTTGAAGCCGATGCTGCAAATTTTGCACGCGAATACACCATAAAAGGTTCGGAAGGTTCGCTTTTGGTGAAGGAGTTAGTTTTAAAATTAAACAATACCGAGCATAAACTCGACTCGCTGGAGGCATTAAATAAACTCTACATTGGGAACCCAAATTACGATAAATTAAAAGAGAAATGGAACAAAGAATATACTGATATTATTCAGAAACAGACCGACTTCTCGACCAATTTTGTATTGAAACATCCGTTTTCGATGGCAAGCATTTATGCACTCTACCAAAAATACAGAAAAGACGGAAGTTATGTAATAAAAGACCTGCAAACCATGCGTACTGCTGCATCGGCACTACATAGCATCTACCCGCAATCGGACCATGTAAAAGCACTTTATGAAAATACTGTTCAACTCTTAAAGAATAAGAAATCGGCAGAGATGAAGAAATTTATTCAGGAGAAAGGAGCAAACAGTCCCGACATTGTTTTACCCGACCAAAATGGAAAAGAGATTGCACTATCGTCGCTTTCGGGAAAATTTGTGCTGGTACAATTTTGGGCAGCACAAGACCGCGGTTCGCGCATCTTAAATCCGGTTTTGGTTGAGGCATATGAAAAATATAAAAACAAAGGATTCGAGATTTACCAGGTTAGCGTTGACACCAACCGTATTGAATGGGTCGACGCCATCGACAAAGACAAACTTACATGGATAAATGTTGGCGACATGGAAGGAAGTGTGCACGCTGTAAATGTTTACAACATAAAACAAATTCCTTATAACTATCTGCTCAACAAAGAGGGGGTAATTGTTGCAAAAAATCTTCAGGGTCCGGCGCTTAACAAGGTGCTGGCTAGATTTCTGAAATAAAACCGGGTTACATTTTTTAAGTTGAAAAAGCAAGCGAAAATATATTTTGCCTCCGACGTACATCTTGGAGCACCTGCACTAAGTAATAATCGCGAGCGCGAAACGCTTTTTGCAAACTGGCTCGACGAAATAAAAAAAGATGCTACACAGCTCTATCTTGTTGGCGACATTTTCGATTTCTGGTTCGAATATAAAAAAGTAGTACCTCGTGGTTTTACAAGAATATTAGGACGAATTGCCGATATGGCCGACAGTGGAATTGAAATTCATTTTTTTGCAGGAAATCACGATTTATGGGCTTTCGATTATTTCGAAAAAGAGCTGGGAATTGCCGTTCACAGAAACGGGATTACAAAAGAAATTAACGGCCACAATTTTTTTATCGGGCATGGCGACGGACTTGATGCAACCGATAAAGGATATATTTTTTTACGAAAGATTTTTACGAACCGGTTTTTACACTGGATGTTTTCGCGACTACATCCCAACTTTGCACTATCTATCGCACACAAATGGTCGAAATCGAGCCGACTGGCAAAAATTAACATTGACGATAAATTTGACATAAATAATGAAGGAATGTATAAATTTGCCGAAGATTTCCTGAAAGAAGAACCTGTCGATTTTTTTGTTTTCGGACACAGGCATGTAATGTTGGATACGAAAGTTGGGAAAAATTCGAGATTTATTCTTTTGGGCGACTGGATAAAAAATTTCTCGTACGCCGTATTTGAAGGAGATAATTTTGAACTAAAAAAATATAAAAATACAGAGTTGAATAATTAGGAGTTGGATATTATGAGCAAAGAGTTATACACCAGAATAATAGGTACAGGAAGCTACCTCCCCCCAAAAATTATTAAAAATAGTTTTTTTCAGAATCACGAGTTTTACGAGCTTTCGAAAAAGAAAATCGATAAATCAAACGAAGAGATTATTCGTAAATTCAAGGAGATTACAAATATCGATGAGCGACGCTACGTTGCCGACGATCAGGTAACTTCCGATATTGCAACACTTGCCATTACCGATGCCTGCGAATCGGCAGGAATTACAAAAGAGAGCCTCGATTTTATAATTGTTGCCCATAATTTCGGCGATATTTACCACAACAATGTACGTACCGATGTTTTACCCGGACTGGCAAATAAAGTAAAAATGAAACTCGGGATAAAAGACCCAAAACCCATTTGCCACGACATAATTTCGGGCTGCCCGGGTTGGACACAAGCCATGATTGTTGCCGATGCATACATTAAAAGCGGTGCAATGAAACGTGGCGTTGTTGTTGGTGCCGATGTTCTTTCGCGAATTTCTGACCCACACGACCGCGACTCGATGATTTACGCCGACGGTGCCGGAGCAACAATTGTTGAAGCCATTGAAAGCGACGAGCCCACCGGAATTCTATCGCACGCAAGTCGTTCCGATTCGGTTCAGTATGCCAGCCTTTTAACCTTGGGCGAGTCGAACAATCCCAACTTTAACGGAAACGACCTCTTTATTAAAATGGTTGGCCACAAACTTTACATTTACGCCATTAACACCGTGCCGGGAGTGGTAAAAGAGAGCATCGAAAAAGCCGGATTAACTTTAAACGATATTAGTAAAGTCTTTATTCATCAGGCAAACGAAAAAATGGATGAAGCTATTTTAAACAATATATTTAAACTTTACGGCGAAAAAGATATTCCGGAAGGAATTATGCCAATGACAATTAACAAACTTGGAAATTCGTCGACCGGAACTGTTCCTACCGTGCTCGATTTAGTTTTAAAAGGAAAAATGGAAGGACAGGAAGTAAACAAAGGCGACTACACCATTTTGGTTTCGGTGGGTGCCGGAATGAATATAAACTCGATAGTTTACAAGTGGTAGAAAACATTTGAGTATATTAAAAAAGCCGGTTTGATATTTTATCAAACCGGCTTTTTAATTTCTTGTGAATCAATACTACCAGATATATGCCCGTTTTTCAACCGGAATAAACAGTTTGTCATCTTTGGTAATATTAAACGCCTTAATAAAAACATCGAGATTAAAAGGCGGAATATTTACTCTGGCTTCGCCCGGACTGTGAACATCTTCTTTTAAACGACGCATTAACTCTTTGTCTCTTATGTTTTGTCTCCAAACCTGGGCGTAACCCAAAAAGAAACGCTGGTCGTACGAAAAACCGTCGATTGGTTCCGGTATTTTATTGTCGAGTGCCATTTTATATGCATCGAACGAAATATTTAAGCCACCGAGGTCGGCAATATTTTCTCCCATTGTAAGCTGTCCATCAACATGTAGCGAATCGAGAACAGTGTAATTGTTATACTCATTTGCCAGAACTTCCGTTTTCTCTTTAAACCGTTTTGCGTCCTCCTCTGTCCACCAGTCATTCAGGTTCCCATCTTTGTCATATTGTCTGCCCTGGTCGTCGAACCCGTGGGTCATTTCGTGCCCTATTACAACTCCAATAGCACCATAATTTACGGCATCGTCAGCATCTTTATTAAAAAATGGAGGTTGCAAAATACCTGCAGGAAATACAATTTCATTATTACTCGGATTGTAGTAGGCATTTACCGTTTGCGGTGTCATTCCCCACTCCGTTTTATCAACCGGTTTTCCAATCTTTTTTAACGTACGTTCAAACTCAAAAGCATTGGCAGCACGCACATTTGCAAGATAACTATCGGCAACAATATCAAGTTTCGAGTAGTCTCTCCATTTATCGGGATATCCGATTTTTACCGTTATCGCATTCAGTTTTTCAATGGCTTTCTTTTTTGTGTCCTCGTTCATCCAGTCCAGCTTTTCTATTCTGGCGGCAAAAGCTTTTCTAAGATTCTCTACCAATGTTACCATTCGTTTTTTCGACTCGGGAGGGAAATATTTCTCCACATAAAGTTGCCCGAGAGCTTCGCCCAGTGCACCCGAAGTATTGGCAAGAACTCTTTTCCAACGTGGTTTCATTGCCTGTTTCCCCGAAAGGGTTTTACCATAAAAATCGAAATCCTGCTTTACAAAATCATCGCTTAAATAATTTGCCGAGCCATTAATAAGGTTCCATAAAAGATACGTTTTCCAATCGTCGAGCGAGTATTGTTGCATCATAGTGCTCAGCCCTGAAAAGAAATCGGGCTGCCCCACATTAATATCTCCGGGCTCGGGTAAGCCAATGGTATTAAAAAACAGACTCCAATCGAATCCTGTAGAAATATCATTCAATTGAGTTAGTGTAAATTTATTATAATTTGCAATCGGATCGCGCAGCTCGAGTCGTGTTCTCGAATTGTTTGCCAATGTGGTCTCCATTTTAAGCACAGTTTCTGCTCGTTTGGTCGAAGTAGTATTCTCGTCGCCGGCTAACTGAAACATTTTAGCGATATGATTTTTATAATCGTTTCTCAACTTAACCGAATGGTCATCGTTATTTCTATAGTAGTCAACATCGGGCAATCCAAGTCCTCCCTGATAGAAATTCGCAATCTCCATACTGCTGTTTCGCTGGTCGGCAGTAGAGAAAAAATAGAACAGAGTTGATGCTCCCGCCTTATGCATTTTAGCAATATATTGCTGAACAGCTTTTTTATCTTTTAGCGCATTAATTTCATCAATATCTTTCTGAATCGCTTTTACACCAAGCTTCTCGATACGTAAAGTATCCATTCCACTGTTGTAAAAATCTCTGATTTTCTGGCTTACACTACCTTTTTTAGCGTTTTTCTCTGCCGAAACTTCGGCCACCAGTTGTTTCAGTTGTTTCTGATTTTGCTCGTACAAAATAGTAAAAGCTCCGTACTGGCTGTATTCGGGAGGAATAGGATTTGCTTTCATCCAACCGCCATTTACATACTTAAAAAAGTTATCGCCAGGTTTTACAGTCAAATCCATCAACTCCGGATTAATTGCTTTAGCAATCGCTTTATCTGTTTTTTTAGCGCCGTTTTCGCAGGCACCGGCAAACAACAAAATAGTTATTGCCATTGTTACTACCTTTATTTTATTCATAATACTTCTATTTTTAACACAGTACAAATTAACAAACAAATTCGAATATAGTTCTTGATGTTTATCACGTTTATTTGCTAAATTGTCGCACTATAAATTTAAAGATATTCCTGATGGAAATTATATACCTGTTAACCGGAATTGTTGTTGGAGCTGTTATTGTATTCTTTTATTTAAAGTTTAAAAATCAAAAAACCATTTCGGGAGCTGAAAACAAGTTTCGCGAAAGCGAAAAGAATTTCGAGCAACAACGTGCCGAAACTGAGAAGCAGCGTGCAATTTGGGAGGAGCGTTTTTTGCTGTTAAAAACAGAAACCGATGCATGGAAAAACGAATTACACAAGTTGAGAGAAGAGAACACCGTTCTTACCGGGCGGCTCGAAAAAGCAAAAGTTGAATACCGCAATCTTCAGGAAAAACTGGAAACCGAAAAAGCAGAGCTCGAAGAGTTACAAAAGAAGTTCACCACCGAGTTCGAAAATATTGCCAACAAAATATTAGAAAAGAACAGCGAAAAGTTTACCGCTGCCAACCAAAAAAACATTTCGGAAGTTTTAAATCCGCTTAAAGAAAAAATTAATCTTTTTGAGAAGAAAGTGGAAGACACCTACGAAAAAGGGTTAAAAGACCAAACCGATTTACGCGCCGAATTAAAAAAACTGTACGATCTGAATTCAAAAATCAGCGAAGAGGCGAACAACCTCACCCGCGCACTAAAAGGCGATGTAAAAAAACAAGGCAACTGGGGCGAAGTTGTTTTAGAGCGAATACTGGAACGCTCGGGGCTTAACGAAGGTGAGCAGGGTTACCAAAAACAGTTTAGCGACACGTCGGAAGAGGGGAAACGTATTCAACCCGACATTGTAATTAACCTGCCCGACAACAAACATATTATTGTCGATTCAAAAGTTTCGCTCATTGCATTCGAGCGCGCTGTTAACGCCACAACCGAAGAGGAAAAGGCGGAACACATAAAAGAGCATATTTTAAGTTTAAAAACCCATATTAAAGGGTTAAGCGAAAAACATTATCAAACAGCCAGTAAACTCAACTCGCCCGATTTTGTGCTGCTGTTTATCCCAATTGAAGCGTCGTTTGGAGTTGCCATTCAGGAAGACCAGGAACTGTTTATGTATGCCTGGGAGAAAAAGGTAGTGTTGGTCAGCCCATCAACTTTGCTGGCTACTTTACGCACCATCTCGTCTATTTGGCAACAAGAAAACCAAACAAAAAATGCGTTGGAAATTGCCAAGCAGAGCGGTGCACTTTACGACAAGTTTGTAGGTTTTATTACCGATATGGAAACCATTGGTAAAAACCTGAATACAACGCAGAAAACCTACGATGCAGCCATTAATAAACTCCATACCGGCAGTGGCAATTTAGTTCGCCGGGCCGAAAACATTAAAAAGCTGGGTGCAAAAGCAACCAAAAACCTCCCCGATAAAATGCTTAACGAATAGTACAGAAAATCAAATCTCATTCAACATTAAAAAATTAAACCTATGATTTTTGTTACAGGCGGAACCGGTTTAGTGGGCGCACATCTGTTATTCGAACTCACCGCAACAGGGCAAAAAGTTAAGGCACTAAAACGGGCAACAAGCAATATTCAACCGGTATTAGAAACATTTTCGTACTACTCGAACGAGCCGGAAAAGCTATTTAGCAAAATTGAGTGGGTAGAAGGCGACATTCTCGACTACTTTTTTCTTGAAGATGTTCTAAAAGGAGTTAGCGAAATTTATCACTGCGCGGCCATTGTCTCTTTTCAAAAAAACGAACGCGAAAAGATGATTCGGAACAATGTTGACGGAACGGCAAATTTGGTAGATGCCGCCATCGAAAATGGAATAAAAAAAATATGCCATGTTAGTTCTATTGCAGCCCTCGGACGAGAAGAGAACGGAGCACCGATAACTGAAGAGACAAACTGGGTTCCATCGAAAAAAGTATCGGGGTACTCCGAAAGTAAGTTCTTTTCGGAAGCCGAAATATGGCGCGGAGTTGAAGAAGGCCTCGATGCTGTAATTGTTAACCCTTCAATTATTTTAGGGCCGGGAAATCGCAACTCGGGAAGTGCAAAACTCTTTAAAACCGTTGCCAACGGGTTAAAGTTTTATACAAAAGGGGTAACCGGATTTGTTGATGTGAACGATGTAATTCGTGCAATGGTTTTATTAATGAATGACTCGAATTTCGAAAAATACAAAAACCAGCGGTTTATTTTAAATGCCGAAAACTTAAGCTACCAAACTGTTTTCAACAAAATTGCTTCCGAAATGGACAAACCCAAACCAACCATTTTTGCCAGCGACTTTCTGTTGGCAGTTGCATGGAGACTGGCAGCCGCAGCAAGTTTAATAACTCGTAAACAGCCGGTAATAACACGCGACACTGTTGCCAACTCGAACCAAATTAATAATTTCGACGGAGGAAAAATAATGCAAGCTTTGGATTTTGTGTACCTGCCCATCTCCGAATCGATAAAACGATCGGTACAACTTTCTTACAAAGAGATATAAAAATTGCATAGATTGAGTATATTTGAAAAACAATTTCACAAACTTGTTAAAGAGAAAGTGAACTTTATCGATGATGATATTAACTTTGAAGTTGTTTAAAGTTAAAGGGGATTTTCGAGAGTGACAGGTTGATTTTATTGGCAAAGCTCGGTTTTTATAGCATAGCCAAAGCTATGGTATAAAAAATAGCTGAAGTCCAATAGTCCGAAGGACTCCTTCGGAGAATCAATATGTTGCTCGCAGATTTTCAATTTGACTTTAAACAACTTCTTTAAATAATTTCGATATAAACAAAATATTATGAAGAATTTTAGCAACGTAAACGAGGTTTTAGATTTTGCAATCGACAGCGAACAACAAGCTGCCGATTTTTACGATAATCTGGCAAAAGAAGCATCGACAAAAGAGATGCAAAAAACATTCGACCGGTTTGCAAAAGAAGAGAAAGGACACAAAGCACGTTTGTTGAAAATTAAAAACGAAGGAGTTTTTGAGACAAAAAAAGAGGACGTGTTAGACTTAAAAATGACAGACTATTTAGTGGCTGCCCCTGCATCGGGGAATATGAGTTATCAGGATGCACTAATTCTGGCGATGAAACGCGAAAAAGCAGCTTTTAAATTGTACATTAAACTCTCGGAAATTGTACAGTCAGACGACCTGAAAAATATTTTCAGGAAACTTGCCAACGACGAAGCAAAACACAAACTTAGTTTCGAGCTTGAATACGATACTATTATTTACAGAGAAAATTAGTTGCTGGTTCCCCCGGGTTCCGGTATTCGTATTTAGCTTTATACAACTTCTTTAACTTCAATGTTAGAATTTTATATTTATGAGTTAAAAAGCAGAAAGATTCCAACTTGGGAAATAAGCATTTTAGGTGTTGTATTGGTCGTTTTGCACCTCCTTTTTCCCTATATCGAAATAAGTGTGTTACTTATTTTGTTTCTCATTTTTGCTGCTGTTTTTATTGCACAAGCAGAAAACAATAAACCCATAGGGAAAATATATTTTAGCTCGCACAAAATTAAAGTATCGACAAATACTATTGAATTTCAAGAAAGTATTCACAACCTCGACAAGTTGGAGTTGGTTTATGGCGGGCACAGCGAAAAAATATTAAAAGGAAATTATGTTGGCCCGTTGACTCAATTCTCGGGAACCGACAATTATTTCTATCTCAGTAAAAAAAACAATGAATTTAAATGCCGTATTTTGGTTGAAAATGAAAACAGGGAGAAGGAATTAATTGAATTGGTTAAAACCTGGGAGGCAATTGGATACGACATCAGCCAGATTGTAAATCTTATTTAACACTAAAAATCGATAAAAAACAGAAACCGATGAAAGCTCTTTTCACTGCATTCGCTCTTCTCTTCTTAACGCTGAACATTTCGGCACAACAACAAGTAAAATCCCAATCGATTAAAGATTTTCAGGACATGAAATTCGGGATGTTTATTCACTGGGGACCGGTTACTTTACGCGGCACCGAAATTGGATGGTCGCGCGGGCACCAGGTTGCAACAAACGATTACGACAACCTCTACAAAGAGTTTAATCCCGTGCTTTTCGATGCCGACAAATGGATTAAAACATTAAAAGATGCGGGGATGAAATACCTCGTTTTCACCACCCGCCACCACGACGGTTTTTCTATGTGGGACACAAAATTTTCAGACTACAACATTATGAATTCGCCCTACAAAAAAGATGTGTTGATGGAACTGAAAAATGCCTGCGACAAATACGGAATACTATTCGGCACCTACTACTCTATTTGCGACTGGCGACACCCAAACTACCCAATTTCAAATATTAAAGGAGTTGACAAGCCAGATGCCGATATGGACAAATATTACACTTTTCTGAAAAACCAAACCAAAGAGTTAATCGAAAAATACGACACTAAAATTCTTTGGTTCGACGGAGAGTGGGAAGCCCCGTGGACTCACGAATACGGACAGGATTTTTACAACTACCTGAAAGGATTAAACAAAGATATTTTAATAAATAACCGCGTCGACAAAGGACGAAAAGGGATGGAAGGAATTACCATCTCCAATGAATTTGCAGGCGATTTTGCTACTCCCGAACAGCGCATCGGAACATTTAACGTTGAAAGTCCGTGGGAAAGTTGCATTACCATTTGCAAGCAGTGGGCCTGGAAACCCAACGACAAAATGAAATCGCTCGACCAGTGCATTCAAACACTTCTGAAAACAGTTGGCGGCGGTGGCAACTTGCTGTTTAATGTGGGGCCAATGATGGACGGACGGATGGAACAACGACAAATTGACCGGTTAAAAGAGATGGGCAACTGGCTGAAAAAATATGGCGAATCGGTTTACGGAACTACAGGCGGCCCCTATAAACCTACCAGCTGGATTTCATCGACACGAAAAGGAGATAAAATTTACCTGCACTTATTTAGCCTCGAGAACGATGAGCTGAAAATTCCCCTCCCTGGCAGTGCAGAGGTTAAAAGTTGCTCACTATTAAAGGGTAAAAAACTAAAATTCGAACAGACAAAAAAGGAGCTGATTATTCAGGTTCCTCAAAATTTAAGAGATAAAATTGCAACAACAATTGTACTTGATTTGAATAGCGATTCAGGAAAAATTAAGCCGATTGAGATTTAATGCCGCGAGGTTAATTTTGCGTACCATAAGGAATTAATGGCTAAAGCCGGGAAAATTACTCTAGTCTTTACACCGGGCTTAAGCCCGGTGTAAAGCAATAAAAACTAAATCTACCATAGGAAAAATCAGTTCGTCAGAGAAACAGCCGAACTAATCTACTTAGTTTTGTTTAACTTTAACAACTTCAGTGTATAAATTAAAACAGAAGAAGATGAAATGCAATATGGGAACAGTAGACAGAATATTACGAATTATTGTGGGATTACTAATTGCAATTACAGGAGTTTGGTTCGATAGCTGGTGGGGATTAATCGGGCTCATTCCGTTAGCAACCGGACTATTTAAAGTGTGTCCGTTGTACATTCCATTAAAAATATCGACCACCGACAAAGAGGAAGCAAAATAGAATTCAAAGAGCGACGTTAATCATTTGTTTGTAAACGAAATAACTATGAAACTTAATAGAAAACCTTGAAAAAAATTGAATTATAAAACACCAGGAATTGTATTTTTAAATAAATTTGGAGATAATGTCGCACTTGCTTCTTGAATTTTCGATGTAAAAAGAGTAAAATATAAGAAGTTTATTTCATTATCTTTTATTTTATTTGTTTGTCTTTTTTACATTGAACTTAACTTTATGGATTTTCAAACATTGTTTTCGAATACGTTTCCCATCGCAATAAAAAATAGTGTTTTTACTATTGGCTTGCAACAAAACAGAATCAAAAATATCTTCGGATACACTAAAATAGTTAAATTATGAAGCAGAAATATTTTATAGGAATTGATATTGGAGGGACAAAATGCGCCATTGTTATTGGCGACGGCGACTTTAATATTTATAAACGGGTTCAGTTCGATACAAAAACAGAACGGGGATACAAGGCAATTCTTGACGAATTTTTCAGTTATCTCGACCAAGTTTTTCTTGAATTTCCCAAAGAGCAGGTGCGGCAAATCGGTATCAGTTGCGGCGGTCCGCTCGATTCTGAAAAAGGGGTAATCTATTCGCCACCCAACTTGCCGGGCTGGGACAATGTTCCCATTGTAGAACTGTTTCAGCAGAAATACGGAATTCCCACGGCTATACAAAACGACGCCAACGCTTCGGCACTTGCCGAGTGGTTAATGGGAGCCGGGAAAGGAACCCGAAATATGATTTTCCTGACTTTTGGTACAGGAATGGGCTCGGGATTGATTTTAAACGGGCAACTTTACGCTGGCACAAACGATTTGGGTGGCGAAGTAGGGCATATCCGCCTTGCCGACGACGGCCCGGTCGGGTTTGGGAAAGCCGGTTCGTTCGAAGGATTTTGTAGCGGCGGCGGAATTGCTCAATTGGCAAAAACAGTAATTACAGCCAAAGTTGCCGAAGGAATTAAAAGCGACTTCTGCAACATTGAAAACCTTGAAAATATATCAGCAAAAACAGTTGCAATTGCGGCCAATAATGGCGATGCAGTCGCCAACGAAATAATTAAAATTTCAGCCGAATATTTAGGGAAAGCGCTGGCAATTTTAATTGATACACTCAATCCGCAGTGTATTGTAATTGGAAGTATTTATGCACGCAATGTAACCCTTTTCAAACCTCACATCGACAGGGTACTGCGTAAAGAGGCTATTCCGGCAGCCGTTGAGGTTTGCAGGATAGAACCTGCGCAACTGGGCGATTCAATTGGCGATTATGCCGCACTCTGCGTGGCAATTAACGAAGTTTAATTTTAGAAAAAATGGATAAGAACATAAAAATAGAACAGCTAATTCAGCGTTTTGAACAGCTGGATTTTTTGAAACCGGAGATTAATAAAGTGGTCGATGCAATTGTTAATTCATATTCAAGCGGTGGTAAATTACTGGTTTGTGGAAACGGGGGAAGTGCCGCCGATGCCGACCACATTGTGGGCGAGTTAATGAAAAGCTTCGAGCGGAAACGTCCGGTTAATCAGAAATTAAAAGCCACATTGGAGAATATTGATGCATCGAGAGGAGAATATCTTGCAGACAATTTACAACAGGGGTTCCCTGCCATTTCTCTAAATGCACATTCGGGATTAATCTCAGCAGTTGCCAACGATATAGATGCAGATATGGTTTATGCGCAACAAGTTACAGGATACGGAAATAGTGGCGATATTTTAATCGGGATTAGTACTTCGGGCAACTCACAAAATGTAATTGATGCGCTAATTGTTGCCAAAGCAAAAGGACTAATTACCATCGGACTTTCCGGAAAAACAGGAGGAAAAATGAAAGCATACTGCGATTTCCTGATAAATGTTCCGGAAACAAGAACAGCGTTTGTTCAAGAGTTACACCTGCCGGTTTATCATACAATTTGTATGATGGTGGAAGATGCTCTCTTTAAAAAATAGATGCTCAATCCAGATAGCTTTTGGGAAATTGAGCAAAGCGAAATCACGAAGTCTATCGGGACAAAAAACTACGTATATGGTTTGGGTATATCAACAATAGTTAATCTTGATGAAGTATAAAACTAAATAATTTAATATTTATAAAATGGAAACAACAAATCAACCAAAAACAAATAAAAGGTTAAAATCGCTCGATACGCTGCGTGGGTTCGATATGTTTTGGATTATTGGCGGAGGTGCCATTTTCACCACATTGGCAAAAGCCACAAACTGGAACTGGGTGGAAGTAATTGCACATCAGATGCACCACACGCAATGGGATGGTTTTCGGTTCGAAGACCTGATTTTCCCCCTGTTTATGTTTATCTCCGGAGTTGCCATTCCGTTTGCCCTCACCAGTAAACTGGAAAAAGGTACTGCAAAATCGGCACTTTATAAAAAAGTATTTATCAGAATGGTTTTACTCATTCTCTTTGGCTTTATTTACAACGGAGCACTACACACTGGTTTCTCGAACATGCGCTACCCGAGCGTACTGTCGCAAATTGGAATAGCTTATTTTCTTGCCGCGTTAATTATAATCAATACCACAACACTAAAATCAAGGATTTTTTGGCTTGTTGGAATACTTGCCGGAATCGCTGCCTTGCAATTCCTTGTTCCGGTTCCCGGTTTCGGGGCGGGTTCTTTAACCCCCGACGGAAGTATTAATGCCTGGTTAGACCAACATTTGCTACCAGGCAGATTAATTTATAATACCTACGACCCCGAAGGTGTTTTATGTATTGTATCGGCAACTTCGGTTACGTTAATGGGAACTTTTGCAGGATTCATCTTTCGCAACAAAAATATTAATCCCAACAAAAAGACGGTAGCTCTTTTAATTATCGGAGCTGCTATTATAACCACAGCACTACTGCTTTCACCGGTCTATCCCATCATCAAAAAAATATGGACTGTTCCGTTTAATTTGCTCACCTCTGGAATTGGCTTCCTGTTAATTGCTCTGTTTTACTACGTCATCGACGTAAAAAAATGGGATGGGTGGATTTTCTTTTTCAAGGTAATAGGAATGAACTCGATTACCATTTATCTCGGACATCGAATCATCGACTTTTGGTATTCATCAAATTACCTTTTTGGATGGTTGGCTATCCCTGCCGGTAATTTTGGCGATGTAATACTTACAGTTGGAGTGATTACTCTCGAGTGGTTCTTCCTCTATTTTTTATTCAAAAACAAAATATTTTTACGGGTGTAATTATTCAACGATAAACAGAACAGTATTTGCTCTGCTTTTTGTGTTTATTTCTGTTTCGTGTAACATGGTTTCGAAACCTCGGAGAGCGGTGGACTGACGATGAAATTTATTCCATAAAACTTTGGTTCGAATTAAGAGCTGGAAAGAGATAAACGATATATTTCTCAATCCATTATTATGCTTAATGTTTGACTAGCAGGCTTTTAGAATGATAATAATTATTCGGATTTAATCACAGAATAAGATGGTTAAAAG
>JALUZN010000317.1 GCA_027011835.1 Draconibacterium sp.
AACGTGAAAGTTTGGCTAGCCAATTTCATCAAAGATAATCTCACTTCTGAAATAATTCAATCTATAACTCATCATAAACTTTTTTTGGATGCATATATGGGGTGTTTTGTTTCCTAATTGGTATAACAGATAGCGAAACAGTTCTTAAATTCGAAGTGTTTAACGAAACTTACCTTACACTAATTGTTAACTCCGATGGTTCCGGCTCTATTGAGCTGAAAGAGTGGTTGATTGGGAAATATGTTACTACCTATAAAGCTTCGTGGGCAACATCGAGGCATGGTGAATATTGGGAGTACGACAATAGTACGCTAACAAGTAACGGCTCGTGGTAAAATGATTATAAAAGTAATCCAATCTTAACCATATTAATCAATAAAAAAAGCCGGCATATAACCGGCTTTTTTAAATATAATAAATTGTGTATTAACAGCTTGTCGGTTTCTTTCCGTCGGCTTTTTCGCGGAACCAGTCTAATGGGAATGAAGTTGGTCTTTCGAGCGGCATTCCGTAAGCACGGTCGTTGGTTAACGATGCCAAAACACCTAGCGCTCTTGATACCCCAAACATTACAGTATAGAAAGAGTACTCTTTAATTCCGTAGTGATAAAGCAACGATCCACTATATGCATCAACGTTTGGCCATGGGTTTTTAATTTTACCTACCGAAGATAAAATTGGAGGAACCACACGGTAAAGCTGATTGGCAAGATTAATCATCTTGTCGTTTTTAATGTATTTATTTGCAAATTCTTGTTGCGCAGTAAATCGTGGGTCGGTTTTACGTAAAACGGCGTGTCCGTATCCCGGAATTACTCTTCCAGCTTCGAGTGTTTGCTGGCAATAGGCAGCAACCTGCTCGTCGGTTGGCGTATCTGTATCAAGATCTTCAATCATTTCAAATATCCAGTGAATTACATCTTGATTGGCAAATCCGTGCAGTGGCCCGGCTAGTCCTAACATACCGGCTGCATAAGAATAGTAAGGGTTACTTAATGCCGAACCTACCAAGTGAGCTGTATGTGCCGAAACGTTTCCTCCTTCGTGGTCGGCATGAATTAACATGTACATACGGAACAGGCGACGCATCTCTAACGAATCGTATCCCATCATATGTGCGAAGTTTGCTGCCCAGTCGAGATTTGGATTTGGCTCAATGTGGTCGTCGTTATAAAAATTACGACGATAAATATATGCTGCAATTCTTGGAAGTCTTGCAATTAGGTTCATTACATCTTCGTAGGTCGAATCCCAATAATACTTTTTGTTAACTCCTGCACGGTACGCCTTTTGGAAAATCGATTCGGTAGCCATCGAAACAATTGCTGCAGTAAACTGAGTCATTGGTTTCGAATTTTTTGGTAACGAATCAATTACATCGAAAACATGTTGTGGCACATGTGCTCTTGTTGCAAAATCTTTCGAAAGGTTCTGAACATCTTCCAAAGTTGGAATTTCGCCAATTAACATTAAGTAGAAAAGTCCTTCGGGAAGTGGTTCTCCGTCGGGGTGTAACTTTGGTAATTTCTCCTGCAACTCAGGAATTGAATAGCCTTTAAATCGGATTCCTTCTTGTGGATCTAATTTCGAGGTATCGGTAACCAAAAGTGGAATTCCTTTCATTCCGGTAAGAGCTTGCCCAAGAGTTACATCTGCAATAACTGTATCGGCATGATCTTTTTTAATGCGCTGAAATTCTTTTGAGCATTTGGAAGCCTTTTGAAAAAATCTGTACTTTATATACTCCATTTTATTTTGTTTTAACTATTTGTAATAAATTTATTTTTGTTTTTACTCACGATTTAAAATTATATTTCTTGATTAAATCTCAGGCTAAAAAATCAATCAACGAACCCCGGTAGTTGTTAAGGCAAAAATAAACAGACGATATTTTTTCTTATTCAACCTAATTTGCATAAACTGAAAAGACATCAGAATAAACGAATTGGCCTTTTGTTCAGTTCTGTCGGTATTTATTTTGCCTTAAAGTTAACTTTTTCTTTCTATTTTTAATGCTCATTTTTAATAAAATGAGCGAAAAAAAGTAACTATTCCCCGATTAGTTTAATTTTGCATTTAAATTTTCATCTAATGCTTCCAAAAACTCTTCGGTTGTGAGATAATGTTCTTCTTTTAAATCTTTACCATGAATAATTAAGGCCAAATCTTTGGTCATTTTCCCACTCTCTACAGTTTCAATACAAACTTGCTCCAACGAATTTGCAAAGTTAATTAGCTCCTGGTTTTCGTCTAATTTACCACGGAAAGCCAGTCCACGTGTCCATGCAAAAATAGATGCAATTGGGTTCGTCGATGTTGGATTTCCTTTTTGGTGCTGACGATAGTGACGGGTAACTGTTCCGTGAGCAGCTTCTGCTTCCATAGTTTTTCCATCCGGAGTCATTAAAACCGAGGTCATTAAGCCGAGCGACCCGAATCCCTGTGCAACGGTATCGCTTTGAACGTCGCCGTCGTAGTTTTTACAAGCCCAAACATATTTGCCTTCCCATTTCATTGCTGCGGCAACCATATCGTCAATTAAACGATGCTCGTAAGTAATTCCAAGTTCTTCGAATTTCTCTTTATAGTCAGCATCAAAAATTTCCTGAAAAATATCTTTAAAACGGCCGTCATATTTTTTTAGAATTGTATTTTTTGTTGACATGTAAAGTGGCCATTTTTTCTCAATAGCCATTTTCATACACGAATGTGCAAATCCGCGAATCGACTCATCGGTGTTGTACATTGCCATAGCAAGTCCGTCGCCTTCAAAATCGAAAACTTCGTGAGAAATAGGCTCGCTTCCATCTTCCGGAGTAAATGTAATTGTAAGTTTACCTTTTCCTTTTGTTAAGAAATCGGTTGCACGGTACTGGTCGCCAAATGCATGACGGCCAATGCAAATCGGGTATTTCCATCCCGGTACCAAACGAGGTACATTTTTCATTATAATTGGCTCGCGGAAAACAGTACCGCCCAAAATATTACGGACAGTTCCATTTGGCGATTTCCACATTTTTTTCAGCCCGAACTCTTCAACACGAGCTTCGTCGGGAGTGATTGTTGCACATTTAATACCCACTCCGTATTTCTGTATGGCTTTTGCCGAATCGATGGTCACCTGATCGTTGGTTGCATCGCGGTGTTCCATTCCTAAATCGTAATACTTCAAATCAATATCGAGGTAAGGAAGAATTAATTTCTTTTTAATGAAATCCCATATTACTCTGGTCATTTCGTCTCCGTCGAGTTCTACAACGGGATTTTGAACTTTTATTTTTTGCATAATTTTTATGAATTACTGTTTATAATTAATTGTATTTTTTGTTTCTGAAAATATTCCGGTTAATTAGCTGTTTTGCTGACGAATTAAATTAAGTGCTGAACCGGCTTTAAACCAATCGATTTGCTGTTCGTTGTATGTATGGTTTACAATAATTGTGTCTTTGCTTCCGTCGGCATGAACTACCTCAACGGTCAATGGTTTCCCGGGAGCAAATTCAACCAAATCGATAAAGTTAAATGTATCATCCTCCTGAATTAAATCGTAATCGTTTTCATTCGCGAAAGTTAATCCTAACATTCCCTGTTTTTTCAGGTTTGTCTCGTGAATTCGTGCAAACGATTTTACAATTACAGCTTTTACTCCGAGGTGGCGTGGCTCCATTGCCGCGTGTTCGCGCGACGAACCTTCTCCGTAGTTTTGGTCGCCCACAACAACGGTTGGTATTCCGGCAGCTTTGTATGCACGTTGCACAGCCGGTACTTCGCCGTATTCGCCGGTAATCTGGCTTTTTACTTTGTTGGTTTCGCTGTTAAATGCATTAACGGCACCAATTAACATGTTATTCGAAATGTTATCGAGGTGTCCGCGGTAGCGTAACCATGGTCCCGCCATTGAGATGTGGTCGGTAGTACATTTCCCGAGTGCCTTTATTAGCAGTTTTGCACCGATTAAATTTTTACCGTCCCAAGCCGGAAATGGGTATAAAAGCTGAAGTCTTTTTGATTCTTCCGACACAACTATTTCAACCTCCGAACCGTCTTCGGCAGGAGCTTGAAATCCTGGATCATCTACTTCGAATCCTTTTGTTGGAAGCTCGTCGCCAACGGGCGGATCGAGTTTTACCTGCTCACCGTTTTTATTGGTCAGTGTATCGGTAATTGGATTAAAGTCTAAACGACCGGCAATTGCCAACGCAGTAACCATTTCAGGCGAGGCAACAAATGCGTGCGTATTCGGGTTTCCGTCGGCACGTTTCGAGAAGTTACGGTTGAACGAGTGTACAATGGTATTTTTCTCTTGTTTGTCGGCACCTTCGCGAGCCCACTGTCCAATGCACGGGCCACAAGCGTTGGCAAAAACTTTTCCACCTATTTTTTCAAATGTATCAATAAATCCGTCGCGTTCGATAGTGTATCGCACTTGCTCCGAACCCGGCGTAACCGAATATTCGGCTTTTGTAATTAATCCTTTTTCTTCTGCCTGTTTTGCAATCGATGCAGCTTTCGAAATGTCTTCGTACGAAGAGTTGGTACAACTTCCAATTAGTCCAACCGATACTTCAATCGGCCAACCGTTTTCTTTTGCTACTTCACCCATTTTAGAAATAGGTGTGGCACGGTCGGGAGTAAATGGCCCGTTGAGGTGTGGCTCCAGTTCCGACAGATTAATTTCAATTACTTCGTCGTAATACATTTCCGGATTTTCGTAAACCTCGGTATCGGCAGCTAAATGTTGTTTTACCTCGTTGGCAAGTGTTGCAACTTCCTCGCGTCCTGTTGCTTTTAGGTAACGTTCAATACTTTCGTCGTAGGCAAAAATACTTGTTGTTGCTCCCACTTCGGCTCCCATGTTACAAATGGTTCCTTTTCCTGTTGCCGAGAGTGCGTTGGCACCTTCGCCAAAGTATTCAACAATTGCTCCGGTTCCACCTTTTACGGTAAGAATTCCGGCAACTTTTAAAATAATATCTTTAGGAGCTGCCCAGCCGCTTAATTTTCCGGTGAGTTTTACACCAATTAATTTTGGCATTTTTAGCTCCCATGGCATTCCAGCCATTACATCAACGGCATCGGCACCGCCAACGCCAATGGCAACCATTCCTAAACCTCCGGCATTAACTGTGTGCGAATCGGTACCAATCATCATACCGCCGGGGAATGCATAGTTTTCTAAAACTACCTGATGAATAATTCCTGCTCCCGGTTTCCAGAATCCAATTCCGTATTTATTCGAAACCGACTCAAGAAAATCGTAAACTTCTTTGTTCAGGTTCTTTGCTACTTTTAAATCGGTTTTCCCTTCAACCTGCGCCTGAATAAGGTGGTCGCAATGAACTGTTGATGGAACAGCCGTCGATTTTTTCCCTGAGTTCATAAACTGGAGCAATGCCATTTGTGCTGTTGCATCTTGCATTGCTACCCGGTCGGGGGCAAAATCAACATACGCATTTCCTCGTTCAAATATTTCCAGTTCCTGACTTTCGAAAAGGTGAGAATAGAGAATTTTTTCGGCATACGTTAACGGACGGTTTAAAAGCGACTTGGCTTTTTGTACCCTTTCGGGTAGATTTGAATATACTTTTTTTACAAGATCTAAATCGAACATAATCTATCTGTTTTTAATGATAACCTGTTATTTGTCAAAAAATAAATTAAAAAGTGGAGTTAAAATCCTCCACATTTTCACGCTTTTTTTATTTGGGCGGCTAAATATATAGATATTTATATAGCTAAATAGTACAACACCCCTAAAATAGAATAATTCTAAAAAAGAGAACTGTTTTTATGGGAGAAATAAGCGAGAATTTAAGATTAATTAAAAGTGATAGTTTTTGGTAAAGTCAACAATAATGTAGCTTTTATGACTGTAATTTCAGATTTTTGCCTTGTGAATATTGGTATAAAAAACGTTTAACTTTTAGTTAACGAAATACTGCGACTATTTGGAATTACGAATAGTCGCAGTATTTAAGCTGAATTTATTTATTCTTCCCAGTCATCGGTTCTAAAAGATGAGGCCGGAAGTCCTTCGTTGTTAAATAGTTCGCCTTCTACAAAGTTATCGAAAGCATACCGAACGGCAACCGGTTTTTCAACCATTGGCGACAAAAGGGTTATTCCTTTTCGTGTAATTACTGCTTTAGCTTGGTAAAAATATTTGTTTTTTCCTGCAATTTTAAAATTTGTTATCTCTTTACCGAAAGTTGTTAAGCCGTGTTTGGCATGGTCGAAGGTAAGTTTTACAACACTTCCTTCGATGGTCATCTCTTTTAATACCGGTCCCGAAAATTCAAAACCATTCATTTCGTAAGTTTTTGCCAGTGCAAGGTACGCTAGTCGTTGACCGGTGGTTTTTTTGTCGGCCGGATGGATAATGTGTTCTTCGCCAATATCCATTAAACAAGCCATTCCGGTATTTTTAACAGCGGTTGAAGCATTTAATTGTGCTTCGCGTAAAAAAGCAGAGTTTACATCGCCGCCGTATTCGAAAGGTGCTATTTGGCAATAGTAAAACGGGAAATCGCCAATTCCCCATTCGTTGCGCCAGTTTTCAATTAAGCCGGGCATTAGTTTTTCGTAATGTGCTGGTTCGTAGCGATTTGCTTCGCCCTGATACCAAATGCCACCACGGATTGCATAGCCAACCATTGGCGCAATCATTGCATTAAAAAGTACGGTGGGTGTTTGTGCCGAGAAATCGTTTTTTGTATTCTCATCGGGCAATTTTACCCAGTCGAATTTTTTAAAACCGGTGTCGCTCATCCAGGGTTCAATGCGTGTGCCCCCCCAGCTCGATGAAATTAACCCAACCGGAACACCCAGTGTTTTTTGTATCATTCTTCCAAAGTAATAGGCAGTTGCACTAAATTCGCTTACTGTTGCCGGAGTGCATTCCTGCCACTCACCGGTAAAATTGTTACGCCGTTCGAGGCTTTTCTCGCGTTTTACTGTAATTAATCTTATTGAACTGTTTTTCGATGTTGCAATGGCCTCATTCGACCCTAAAACCGGTTGGTTAAAGTAACCACTCATTGTCATATACATGTTCGATTGTCCCGAGCAAATCCATACTTCTCCAATTAAAACATTCGATAAAGTTAATGTTGAACCATCGGAAATGGTGATGGAAAATGGCCCGCCTGCTGCCGGAGTTTTTACTTTAAGTTTCCAGTTCCCATCGGCATCGGCCTTTGTCGAATAGCTTTTTTTGTTCCACGAGGTGGTAACTTTTACTGTTTTGTTTGCTTTGGCTGTTCCCCAAATGGCGGCATTGGTTTGTTGTTGTAAAACCATATTACTGCCAAAAATAGCCGGAAGTTTAACTTCGGCATTGGTGTTTACTGCAAATAAAAACAGAATAAAAAATGAAAAAATTGAAAGATTGAGTTTCATGATAAATTAAATTTATGT
>JALUZN010000318.1 GCA_027011835.1 Draconibacterium sp.
TTTTAATCCACCTACTTTTCAAGGTGATCCGCGAATAAGGCCAACCTCACAACTTCACGATTTATATTTTTTGAATACATCAGAAAATAGCCGGCAATCCAAATCATAATAAATGGTTTGAATGAATAATCAATCCAGCTTATTTGGTAGAATTCGCCAACAAGGTCGCCAACAAAAATAATTAGGAATAAAAAATGGAGAAGATATTTTTTCATTGTTGCTATTTTCTATAAAAATAGCATTATTCGTTTGAAAAGAAAAAAAATAGAAACCTAATAGCAAGCTTCCGACATCAAAAATTCGCTTACATACTTATCTACACCTTCTTCGAGTTCGGTAAACGGTTTTTTATAACCAATATCGCGAAGTTTCTGCATTTTAGCTTCGGTAAAATATTGATAGCGGCCCCGCAAATCGACAGGAGTATCGATAAATGAGATATTGGGAGTAAGTTTCAGACTATTAAAAACCGATGTTGTTAAATCGAGAAACGAGCGGGCTTTTCCGGTACCCACATTGTAGATGCCTGTATTTTCCTGCGTCTCCATAAAATACATCATCACGTCGGCAATATCTTCAACAAAAATAAAATCGCGACTCTGCTCACCATCTTTATAATCGGTGTGGTGAGAGCGAAAGAGTTCCATTTTACCGGTCTCCTTTATTGTTTTGTAAGCATGCAGTACCACCGATGCCATTCTTCCTTTATGATATTCGTTGGGGCCGTAAACATTAAAAAATTTCATACCCGCCCAAAACGGTGGTGTACGAACCTGTTTAAGTGCCCAAACATCGAAATCGTGTTTCGACCAGCCGTATAAATTTAACGGTCGTAAATTTCTTATGTTTTCGTGATAATCGGAAAATCCTTCTTCTCCATTTCCATAAGTTGCAGCCGACGAAGCATACAAAAGCGGCACCTGAATCTCGGAACAGATATTCCAAAGCCGCTGCGAATAGATTAAATTGAGTTGTTGGTACAAATCGGGTTCCTGCCCCACAGTATCGGTACGTGCACCGAGATGAAAAACAAAATCGACATCGCGAGCGTTCTTAATCAGCCATTTAAAGAAGTTGTCGCGGTCAATAAATTTACGATACTTTTTCTTTAGCAAATTTAAATCCTTCCACGGGTCGTCGAATTTATCTACTAAAATTAAATCTTCGTAACCTGCTTTATTTAGTTTACCAACTAAATAACTACCTATGAAACCTGCGGCGCCTGTAACAACAATCATTAAATTCTGTGGTTTTTTAGAAAAGTACAATAAAAAATACCGGTTCCTGAAACATTGGCTTTATTTAAAAACATAGTTTTTAAATAAATATTGTGCAATTCAATAAATAAATTTATTTTTTTTTAATGCACAAAAATATCTTTGGGAACCGAATCAATTATCCCTTCGTTTTTTGCTTTTTCAAAAAGGGTTTTTACTGCCTTTTCTCCTTTATCTCCCAAATCGAGGGTAAAATTACTCACATATAAATCGATGTGTTTTTTTATTACGTCATCATTCAGCTCTTGTGCATAACTCTTAACATATTGGTAACTTGATGCTGGATTTTCAAAAGCAAATTCAATACTTTTTCGCAAAACCCTGTTTACTTTTTGTTGAGTTTCGGTATCGAATTTACGATGAATTACAATTCCTCCGAGCGGAATCGGGCTTTTGGTTTTCTCTTCCCACTCTTCACCCAAATCAATTATTTTTTTTAGCCCCCGCTCTTTATATGTAAACCGGTTTTCGTGAATAATAACACCGGCATCTGCCTCGCCGTCTAAAACAGCCGCTTCAATATCCGAAAAAAGATACTCCTTTTTCTCTTTTACTTCAGGAAAAACAATGCTAAACAGAAGATTTGCCGTGGTGTATTTCCCCGGAATTGCCACTTTCGCATCGTGCACTTCGTCGGGGTAAATCTTACGTTTACTAATTAACAATGGGCCATTTTTATACCCCAAAGCACTGCCCGAGGTAAGCAATTTGTAGTGGTTTGCAATGTGCGCAAATGCGTGGTAACTCAGTTTTGTAATATCGATATTGCCTGCAAAAGCATTGTTATTCAACTCTTCAACATCGGCCAAAACAACATCGAATTCCAGCCCTTCGGTATCGATTTTATGATGAACTAGTGCATCGAAAATAAAGGTGTCGTTGGGGCACGTAGAAAAGCCTAATGAAAGTTTCATAGTTTAAATTTTGCTCAAAAATAGCAAAATCAACGAACCTGAACAGTAAGATTTTTTAGAACCGAGAGCGTAGCCGATTTTAAATTTTCGAGAGCGAGCGGAATGTTCCATTTCGACGAGTCGCGCGGTTCCACAAAATTAGAGATAGCGCGAATTTGAGCGCACGCAACACCCAAAGTATTGCAAACAAAGAAAACTGCGGCTCCTTCCATCGACTCAACTTGTGCCGAAAATTTCCGGTGAATTGCGTCGATGCTTGCTTTTTTCCCGTGACTTTTATTGGTTGTAATACCCCGAATTTTTTTAAAGTCGGCAAAGTCGATTAAATGCGAAGATTTTAATTGCCCGTTTTCGAAAGGATAGTCGTTTAGGTCGATAAATCCCGCTTCGAAAAGGGTTAAGAATTCGTCGGTTTTTTCAATTCCCAAATCGGCAAATTCATCGGAAACAACATTTACAATTTCGCCAATTTCGAGTTCGGCCGACAAACTTCCGGCAATACCAATGTTCAGAACCAAATTGTAGTTGCTATTGTTTAATGTTTGCGTTAAATGGAATGTAGTAAATGTAGTTCCAATCCCCGATACAAGAATATCAACATCTATTTCTCCAAGCTTATACCGTTTTAAAAAATCACTCTTTTCTTCAACAAAAATAAGTTCGTCAATTAGTAATTTTACCTCCATTTGTGTGGCTGCAACTATCAGAATCTTCATCTCCCAATTTTAATAAAAATTATTTATTCAGTAAACCATCCAACTATTCATACTGTTTTTATGAAAAAAAGTTAATCTTTGTAGTAAATAAAATCTAAAAATTATGGGTTCTCCAAAAATTAGTCAGTCAAAAGGATACGAGAGAATTGATTCTTTCGACGAAGATCTTACAAAAGCACTTTCCGAGAATTATAGAAATATTTTAGAGTTAATAGGAGAAGATATTTTTAGAGAAGGTCTCGATAAAACACCGGTGCGCGTTGCCAAGTCGATGCAGTTTTTGTTACAGGGATACAAAACCGACCCGGTAGAGATTTTAAGATCGGCAATGTTTAAAGAAGATTACCGGCAAATGGTAATTGTAAAAGACATTGAGATTTACTCGATGTGCGAACACCACTTGCTTCCGTTTTTTGGGAAGGCACATGTTGCATACATTCCAAACGGCGTAATTACCGGATTGAGTAAAATTGCCCGTGTTGTCGATGTTTTTTCGCGCAGGTTGCAGGTTCAGGAGCGCCTCACAACGCAAATTAAAGACTGTATTCAAGACACGCTAAATCCGCTGGGAGTAGCAGTTGTTATCGAAGCGCAGCACCTTTGTATGCAAATGCGGGGCATTCAAAAACAACATTCAATTACAACTACATCCGATTTTACCGGAGCGTTTCAAAAAA
This sequence comes from Draconibacterium sp., assembly GCA_027011835.1. Classification (GTDB taxonomy): domain Bacteria; phylum Bacteroidota; class Bacteroidia; order Bacteroidales; family Prolixibacteraceae; genus Draconibacterium. The sequence goes on from JALUZN010000318.1 coordinate 3,585, forward strand.
CAGCTACCCGCGAAGAGTTTATAAAACTGATTGGTACAAAACTGAGTTAATTTCTATAAGAATTCGAGACAAACAGGAGCCGGAAGTTGTATCTCATTTCCGGTAAAAATGGGAATTCCTGTTTCAGTGTCTATTTTAAAAACGGTAATATTTCCACTTTTCTGGTTCGCCACCAGCATAAATTTACCATTGGGGGAAAGCACAAAATTACGTGGCCAGTCGCCCTCAACAGAAACGGTTTTTAAAAACTCCAGTTGGTGCGAGTTTTCAAGAACTTTAAAAATGGTAATTGAATTATGCCCGCGGTTTGAACCGTACAAAAAACGGCCATCCTTCGAAATATGAACATCGGCACAATAACTATCGCCATGAAAGTTGTGCGGCAAAGTTGAAATTGTTTGAACAATTTCCCAGTTTCCGTTTACTTTTTTTACCACCGAAACGGTTGAATTTATCTCGTTAATTACATAAATAGTTTTTCCATCGCTGTTAAATTCGAAATGGCGCGGACCGGCACCTGCTTCAAGCTTAACAAATTGCTGTCCGTAACTTTTTAAAACACCATTTTCCAAATGATAAATATTAAGCCGGTCGGTTCCTAAATCAGCACTAAAAACGGTATTGTCGAAAGGCGAAAATTTTATTGAATGAGCGTGTGCCGAGTTTTGGTTTGGTTTATGCGGCCCCGAACCACTGTTCTGAATTACAGTACTTGCCGGCTGTAAACTTCCGTTGCTGTTAACCGGGTAAAGCGACGTTGTTCCGCCTCCATAAGTTGCAATGGCTACATATTTCCCATCGTTAGAAACATCGACCTGACACGGGCCGGCACCGTTCGAAATCTGTTTGTTCAGAAAATGCAAATTGCCGTTTTCTTCAATTTTGTAGGCCACAACATAACCGCCACTTTTTTCAATGGCACGAGTTGTGCGCGAAACCGAATAGAGGAACTGTTTATCTTTCGAGACTTTTAGAAACGATGGATTGTCGATTCCTTTAAACACGTTTACCAACGAAATTTCACCCGACCCGGAATTAAAATCGCACAAATAAATCCCTTGAGCGCCTTCCGAAGTAAATGTACCCACATACAGTTTCGACGTACTGTTTTGACCGCCCGAAACGAGCCCTGCCAAAACAAATAGTACTACAAGCAAACTATTTTTCATAACAGTATTGTTTTTATTTTAATCACTATTGTCCGGGATAATTATTTAGATTGCTTCTTCCTCATTCTTCGTCATCGCAATGACGTTAATTCTAGATATTTACCAGATTACGGAACACTAAGAATAACTTCTTTCGCAAAGCAAGCCCAAACACGCACAATCAATATACAACTGGCGTCATTGCGAGCCCAGCGAAGCAATCTCATATTTTAAACGGACACCAATATATTTTAATGATAAAATCCATAAACAACTTCAATTAATAACCGGAAATACACGCTATAAATATTTCGTCATATTAAAAACTAAAAGTAGCATTTGATTTTTAATATGCACCTAAACGAACTCTTTTTTACCTGCTTAATAAAATTATTTTCCATAGAGTTTATTTTTAGCTAAATTGCTAAACATTTTATTCAGGAAGAATAGGATAGCTTTTATACTCAAACCAAATAGCTTTTCGGGTTTCTGTTTCGTTCTTTTTCCCTTGTTAGAGAAAAAAATAACATCCTCATAAATTCCGAAAACCTATCTGAATTGAGTATATTCATAAACTTTTTTATATTTTTAGGCAAAAGAATTAGCAATGACCAACTCCAGGAACAATAGTAAATACAAGGTGTATGTAGTTGAAGACAACGTTCTATATGCACGAATACTAAAGAAACAACTTGTCGACGAAAATTATCAGGTTAAAGTTTTTCATAACGGAACCGATTTTATTAATCGTATCGATGAAAACCCCGACGTAATTACACTCGATTACACGCTGCCCGATATGACCGGGCACGATGTTTTAAGAAAGATACAAGAAAAAATTCCCAACTCGCATGTAATTGTTATTTCGGCACAGGAGAACATCGATACTGCCATTAGTTTAATGAAAAACGGGGCGTACGATTATATAATGAAAGCACCCGATACGCGCGAAAGGTTGAGTAATATTATTAAAAATATACACCGAACCGATGAGTTGCAAACCGAGAACCTGATTTTAAAAGATGCTATAAAAGAGAAATTCAGTTTTAAAAATTTAATAAAAGGAAATAGTCGCGAAATCGATCATGTTTTCGACTTAATGAACAAAGCCATTCAGACCAATATTTCCGTCTCCATTTCGGGCGAAACCGGAACAGGAAAAGAGTTGGTTGCCAAGGGAATTCATTTTAATTCGAAAAGAAGCAACAAACCATTTGTGGCTGTTAACGTATCTGCCATTCCCGAAGGGTTGGTCGAAAGCGAACTTTTCGGGCACGAAAAAGGAGCGTTTACCGGTGCCGATACACAAAAACAGGGAAAGTTTGAACAGGCAAACGGAGGCACCCTTTTTTTAGACGAAATTGCCGACCTTAACCTCAATACACAAGCAAAAATATTGCGTGTTATTCAAGAGCGCGAAGTGGTTCGCCTGGGCGGTTCAAAAACCATCTCTATCGATGTGCGAATAATTACCGCAACACACAAAAATCTGGCAGCACTGGCAGCAAAAGGCGTATTCCGACAAGATTTATACTATCGCTTACTCGGTCTGCCCATCGAAGTTCCGCCATTGCGCCAGCGCGGAAACGATATTATTTTACTGGCGAAATACTTTGCCGACGAGTTTTGTAAAGACAATCAAATGGATGCAAAATCAATTTCGTCGGATGCAAAAAAAGCACTGCTTTCGTATCATTATCCCGGAAATATTCGCGAGCTAAAAGCAGTAATGGAGTTGGCCTGTGTAATGTCGACACGCGATGTTATTAACCCCAACCATTTAAATATGAATGTTGAGGAGAATATGCAAAACTTGTTGGCTTCGGAAAAAACATTGGATGAATATAACCGCGAAATTATTTTATATTTTCTGAATAAATACAACCAAAATGTTCGTATGGTTGCATCGAAACTTGGCATTGGAAAATCGACCATTTACCGGATGTTGCAAAAAGTAAATTAAGTATTTTGATAGACTTTTAGACTTTCTGACACAAGACACTAAGCACTATGTACAAGGCACTAAGCACTAAGCTTATGGTACTTTTAGTTGAGATATAAGATAGTTGGTACCCACGCAAATAGAAACCAACAATAATGACACTGAATAAGAATTTTCTACATAAAGAGCAGAACTTCTTTGAAATATCAAAATTCAAATTAATTGTTGGAATATTAATCGGACTTTTATATTCTTTTGCATTTTATTCATTCCTATATGTATCAAGAGAAGTCTTTCGAATACTTTCTGTTACAGAGAATTACGATTTGTGGATTTTAACAGACAATCAAGTAAACTTTTACAATCTGTTTTTTGCATTTATATCTGTAATATTTGGGCAATCTATTTGTTTTGCGTTCTGGCTTGACAGACCAAAAAAAATATTTGGAAAGCAGAACTACCGAAAAACTACAATTGTAAATGACCAAAGATTTTTAAATTGGTATTTTTTAAATTGGTTTTCAAAACTGGCTGTTTTATTTGGCTTATGGTTCGGACTAACGATTCATGGAGGTTATTATGTTTTTAGTCTTTACCCAGATTACAATTATATTTTTATTCTCATTATTGTTGTTTTATTTTTTCAAACATGGAATACAATAAGATTGACATTTAAACGGAAAAGTTTAAAATGGTTGTTGTATTCAATTGTAATTGTATCTCT
>JALUZN010000319.1 GCA_027011835.1 Draconibacterium sp.
TTTGTAAAGATAATTATACTCTATCTCACTGTCAAATATCGTTAATAAATACAGCCTCCTTTTTGTCCACATGAGCAGATGTACTTAAAATTAGCCTCCTTTTTGTCCATTACACCGAATTTTAATGGAATTTGCGTTGCAGGAAAAGAGACCGGTTAACAATACTTTAACCATTTATCTTGAAGACAGCTCTGATTACACCAACGAATTTAAAGCACTTATCCGCGATTTTTACCTTTACGAAAACAAACGATAACCCTATTTAGGGGCTGCTGAAAAACGACTAAGCACTTGACATACAGCCATAAATACTTTTAAATGCGCAAGATCTTTGGCCTGATTTATTTTAAATGCTTGTATTTATTCATTTTTTGTTTCGGATATTTTAAAAGCTCAACTGCACGCCATATTTGTACTTTGTTCAGTTTGAAGTATTTTATATACATCTGCGCTTCACAAAGTCCAAATCTGACGCACATCTGAACTTTTCAGCAGGCCCCTATTTCGAGTCGATTTTTTCGCCAAAAGCCAAATCGCCGGCATCGCCTAATCCGGGAACAATGTACGAATGAGAATTCATCTCTTCGTCAACCGCTCCCAACCAAAGTGTAACGTTTTCGCCTTTTAACTTTTCGGCAACATAATCAACTCCCTCGCGGCTCGAAATAATAGCAGCCAAATGTATATGCGACGGTGTTCCTTTGCTAAAAAGAGCACGGTAACCGATTTCCATCGACCGGCCGGAAGCGAGCATCGGATCGGAGAGAATAACCACCTTGTCATTAAGCGAAGGCGAAGCCATGTATTCAAATTCAATTTCGAACTCACCTTTATCGGTATATTTCCTGAAAGCCGAAATAAAACAGTTCTCTGCGCGATCGAATATTTTTAGTAGCCCATTGTGCATCGGTAGTCCGGCACGCAAAATAGTTGCTAACACCGGCTGTTGCTCAATGGTTGGTACTTTGGCAATTCCCAGTGGAGTTTGTACATCGCTTACATTAAATTTTAACTCTTTACTAATTTCGTACGCAAACAGTTCCCCAATACGGTACAGGTTTTCGCGAAATCGAAGCGGATCGGTTTGAATTGTTACATCTCTTATCTCGGCTAAATATTGATCTAAAATTGAGTGATTGTTGCCTAAAATCTTTATCTCCATAATTATCGTATTCGTTTTATTCAATTAACTTTGAAATCAATTAATTTATCGTTTATTTCAACTTTTTTATAATAATGCAGTTATTTAAAGCTTGTAAGGAATCTCGAAAATATTCATCGGAATGTTTTTCTGTTCCATCTTTTTTTGAGTTTCAAAAGTACCAAAATTAATATTATAATAGAATGATTGCACTTCCAAATTTTATAGTTGTTGGAGCATCGAAAAGCGGAACCACTTCGTTGTACCACTATTTAAAACAGCACCCCGATATTTTTTTATCGGATAAGCAAAAAGAGGGACGCTATTTTTCGAAAATGGAGGGGAATTACAGTGGCCCGGGTGATGCAAATGTTGATTTGTCAATCATCAGAAATCTGGAAGAGTACAAAGCTCTTTTTTCAAATTATAATGGCGAAAAAGCAATTGGCGATATCTCTCCCGAATACCTCTATTTTTATAAAAATGCCATTCCTCAAATAAAAAAAGATTTAAACGACGAGGTGAAGATTATTATTATTCTGCGTTCGCCAATCGACCGTGCCTTCTCGGGTTATTTGCATTTTAAGAGAGACAGTCGTGAGACACTTTCGTTTGAAGAAGGGTTGGAAAAGGAAAAAGAGAGAGCTGCAAAAAACTATATTTGGGCCTGGCAATATAAAAACTCGGGGCTCTATTCAGAGCAGGTAAGAGCTTATACCGAGAATTTTAAAAATGTTAAAATTATTATTTTCGACGATTTTAAAGAGAGCCCGGACGATGTATTAAAAGAGGTGTGCCGGTTCCTTGAAGTCGACCCGGATTTCAAATTCGACACAAGCTACAAATACAACGTTTCGGGGAAACCCAAAAGTCAGGCACTTTACAAACTCGAGACTTCTCGCGGAC
>JALUZN010000320.1 GCA_027011835.1 Draconibacterium sp.
TTTCATTGCAATTAAATCATTCCTACTTGCTTTTGCTAAATTTTCAGATGTTGGAAAAGTTAAATAAATCCGGGTATTAAATATTTCCTTTTCTCCATATTTTTCAACTAACAAACGTTTTAATTTATAGGCAAAAGCTAAATTTATCTGTTGTCCTATAATTGCCCAACAAATTGCTTCAAAAAGATTAGGAATGCTAATTATTCTACTACCTGAATACTTTATTGAAAGGTCGGATAGCAAAGGATGATTTTTCAGCAACTTATAAAAAGGCTCTATATTTCTATTTAAATCAAACCATTCTGTCACATAACTTTCTACTTCATGTAGGTTATGTTTTGATATTTTACTTTTTTGCAATTCAATTTCTAAATGCTCATCATTCTGAAAAATCTTAATAATTGCTTTTCCATCTGAAAGGTTAATCAATCTTGAGACAGCAGTATCGGTTACATTATACAAACATTCATCATAACCCCTTTCTAAAAAAGATAAGGTTTCGTTAAACGAAAAATGATTCGGTATAGGAAGTTTAATTCTCTTAAATGCTTTCAAATTCGACTGTTTTTTGAATAGGTTGGTTTGAATTTATTTTTTCAAAATTGAGTAACCAGTTTTTTCTATGCAAGCCTCCTGCGTAACCTGTTAGACTTCCATTTGAGCCAATGACTCTATGACATGGAATAATTATACCGATTTTATTTGCTCCATTTGCCGATGCTACTGCCCGAATGGCTTTTATATTATTTATTGCCATTGCTTGTTCTTTATAACTAACCGTTTTACCATACGGAATATTTAATAATTCGGTCCACACTTTTTTTCTAAAATCAGTGCCAACCATATCGAGTGAAACGGAAAATGTTTTTCTTTTTCCTGCAAAATATTCGTTTATCTCTTTTTTTACTTTTGTGAGATGTACGTTTTCTCCCGGCAGTAAAATAGCATTAAAGTGTTTTTGAATTTCGTCTAAATGTTGTTCTATTCCTTTTTGATCACTAAAGCCCAAAAAGCAAATTCCGGTTTCGGTGGCACACGCAATAATACTGCCAATAGGCGAACTAAAACGCAATACATTTACTACGTTCCTATTTTTCGATTTACCGGCCGGTTCTCCAAATATTGACCGGTAACTTTCGTTAAAGCCGCTTAAAGATTCATAACCGCTTTCATAAGCGGAACGTGTAATTGAATTACCTTGTTTGATGTTTGTAAAAGCGTAATTAATACGTAACATTCTTTGAAAAGAATGAAATGTAATATTATAATTTTTTTTGAACCATCTTCTAATTGTATGCGGTTCGATTCCTTTTGCTTTCAGTTGTTCGTCGCTAATTTTTTCGTATGGATTTTGTTGAAGTTCCGCAATAATATTTTTGATATATTCCGGTGTTTCTCCTATTTTTTCCATTGGGTTGCAAACTTTACAAGGGCGAAAGCCGTTCTGCAAAGCTTCTTCTATGGAATCGTAAAATATTACATTTTCTGCTTTTGGTATTCTAACCCTGCAAGACGGGTGACAGAAAATTCCTGTTGTTTTTACGGCAACAAAGAAAGTACCGTCATATTTGGTGTCCCTTGTACCAAGTACGCTATATTTATCTTCAAATGACAATTTACCATTCATACTGTTACGCTTCATTCGATAAAAACGGAATAACTTTCTTTAATACTTCATTTGGTTTTTCTTCGTGCGGCATCAAAGATGCTTTTGAAATACTGACTAATTTACAATTAGAATTAAATTGCTCCGGCATTTTCCGGGCTATTTCTATGGGAAAAGTTTTATCATTTTCTCCCCAAACAAATAAAGTTTCCGCTTTAATTTCACTATGTGATTTCGCAAAACTATCAATAACCTTCCACTCTATTCCTTTAAGATATTCCAACATACCAAACATTTTATCTTTTGATGTTTTCAGAGGAATTAAATATCTGTCTAAATTTTCTTTATCTCTGAGTTTCGATTTGTCAAAGTAAAACTCTTTCAGAAAAAATCGTGAACGGACAAAAGTACCTATTTTAATCAAAGAACGAAACAAAAAGTTAGCCATCGGCAACTTGGCAAAAAACTGATACAACGGGATAAACGGTGGTCTATGATTTGGAATTTCCGTATTGATGAGAACCAATTTCTTAATATTATCTAGTTCTGTTATGGCAACTATTCTTGAAATTGAAGCTCCGGTATCTTGAGCAATAATACTGTAATTTGAAATGTTTAATTTTTTGACTAATTTCACAAGTCGTTTAGCCTGCGCCGTAAAAGCAAAATCAGTTTCCTTGTCCCATTGGCTGTCTCCAAATCCTGGCAAATCTACCACATAGCAAGTAAAATGCTTTGCCAGTTCGGGTATCATTTTCCTCCAAGTACAACCATTTACAGCAAAACCGTGAATTAACACCAGTGGTTTTCCTTCTCCAAATTTTCTAACTGTTATAGATGCATCATCTATTTTGTAGTTTATCGGTTTTGCCGATAAATACAGTTTATCGAAATTTTTTGTTTGCATAATATTTACTTTTTTAAATATTTTTTATTGTGGTACAAGCATACTATGATTTAAAATATTGTGCTACCGAAAACTTGACAAGTATGTTTTTTTATGAAATTGAAAAACGAATTCAGGTTAAACAATCTACAAGCTTCATTTTACATTCCTTATTTTTCTTCTTTAGTTTAAACATAAAATTGTTTCTTTGTAAAAAAACAGGTGTGGTATTTTTATGAAAGACTTTTTTGAAAAAACAGGAGAATCCATTTCGAAAGCGATAGACCGATTCTATTTCCCATTTTTGCATTTTATGCCAAACGAAGTTTTTAAATATGCAGTAACCGGTGGTACAAATACTGCTTTCGACATATTTCTCTACTTTATTTTTTACCGTTATCTGCTTCATATGCAAATTGTCGACTTGGGTTTTATTGCAATCAGTCCGCACATTGCCGCCTTTTTAATGGTATTTCCCATTACCTTTACAACCGGTTTTTTACTGGCTAAATATGTTACATTTACCGCCTCCGAATTAAAAGGAAGAATTCAGCTTTTTCGTTACGGAGTTACCGTTAGCGGAGCCATTCTTCTAAACTATATTTTTCTGAAGATTTTTGTTGAATATGCAGGATTGTATGCCACTCTTTCGAAAGCTTTAACAACCGTTATTGTTGTTTTTTACAGTTATATGCTGCAACACTACTTCTCTTTCAAAACAGTTAAAGCACAAAATTAACCGGCGGTTTCGAAGTTCGTTTACGACAATCTAATTTGCTCTTCATTCGTTTGACAAATTAAAATAGTTATCTTTATTTTGTTAAAACAATGAATAGGGCCGGACAAAAATATTATCCTACTGTATTACAGGCCATTCACCTTGTAATTCTCTATATGTTTATTCAAACAGTAGTCGATTTTCCGTTGGCTTTAATTGATTATTTTAACGACACCGACTACCTGTACAATCCAATTAAAAAGGTTGTTTTAGGCGTTGGCTCTATTGTTTTTATTTTACTTTACGGGTTTCGAAAATCGAAAGCCCCATTTTCGAAAGTGTTTCCACTAAAGTTTTTTAACCCGTTAATTCTTATTCCAATTGTTACTTTTTTTTGGGGAGCACACAATTTATTGGAAATACCGGGTGCTTTAATGGATAAATATCTTCCTGCGCCATCGTGGTTTTGGGAACTCTTCAATAAAATTTTTGAAGGCGATTTTGGCTGGTGGGGAGCGTTCTTGAAAGTGGTTGTTATCGCCCCTATCATCGAAGAATCAATTTTTAGAGGAATGATTTTACAAGGGTTTCGGCGAAATTACAACAGCTTTGTAGCAGTTTTTATGTCGGCACTTCTGTTTGCACTGTTTCATTTAAATCCCTGGCAATTCCCGGCAACATTTGTATTGGGGCTGCTGCTTGGATGGCTCGTGGTACGTACCGACAGCATTTTCCTGTCGATATTGGGACACTCGATAAATAACGCAATGGTTCTGCTTACAATTACGTATTGGAAATCAATCAACGAGTTCTCAATCTATTTAATGGATAAAAAAGATTTTTACTACACAAGTACGTTGGTTGTTTTGTGCTCGCTAATATTAATTTATTTGCTGAGTATTCCGTGGTGGAGAAAAAAAGAGAACAGACAGCAACCCAATCGGTAAAAAAACAAATGGATTACATTTTAATTGGCATTGGAATTTTATTTATTCTCGGCGGAATAATTGGATGCATTCTTCCTGTACTTCCCGGCCCTCCGCTAAGTTATATTGGACTGCTTCTACTTCATTTTACTGAACGCTACTCGTTTTCAACAAAATTTTTATTTACCTGGGCAATTATAACCGTAGTAGTTTATGCGCTCGATTTTATTATTCCTGCGTGGGGAACCAAAAAATTTGGGGGAAGTAAATATGGTGTTTGGGGAAGTATTATCGGGCTGTTGCTTGGGTTATTTGTTTTTCCGCCAGTTGGAATAATTATTGGCCCGTTTTTGGGTGCTGTGGCGGGCGAGTTAATTGCAGGCAAAGAGTCGGGCAAAGCATTTAAAGCGGGATTTGGTTCATTTTTAGGTTTTATTACCGGAACACTTTTAAAACTAATTTCATCGGGAATGATGACCTGGTACTTTTTTGAAACTCTATTTTCCGGATAAAGAAATAACCCATATAAAAATCGTACTTTTACAACGTGGCAACAAAAAAAACAGATACAACTACTCGGAAGCGAAAAACAACTCAAAAGAAAAAAACCAACGCAAAAAAGAGGAACAACAAATACAGGTTTTTAAAACTGGCCGGAAAAATTGCTGCAGTACTCTTTTTGTTGGGACTTTTGTTTTTTATCCTTGTATTTCTGGGTGTGTTTGGTCCGGTTCCGTCGAAACTACAACTTCATCAAATAAATAATCCGGTTGCCTCCGAAGTGTACTCGGCCGATGGAAAAATACTTGGCCGCTACTATGTTGAAAACCGCAGCACCGTTACTTTCGACGAGATTTCGCCAAATGTAATTAACGCACTTATTGCCACCGAAGATTCGCGTTTTTACGAGCATCGCGGAATTGATGAACTGGCACTTTTCCGGGTTTTTATAAAATCGATTATAATGCACCATAAAAGTTCGGGAGGCGGTAGCACCATCAGCCAGCAAATTGCTAAAAACCTCTATCCACGTGTCGATTACGGACCATTTTCGATGCCGGTAAATAAATTGCGCGAAGCAATAATTGCCTACCGGTTAGAACGTATTTATTCGAAACATCAGATTTTGGCGATGTACCTGAATACCGTTCCTTTTGCCGAAAATATTTTTGGTATTGAGGTGGCTGCCGAACGGTTTTTCTCGAAAACTCCGAAGAACCTCTCGGTTACCGAAGCTGCCGTTTTGGTTGGAATGTTAAAAGCCAACAACTACTACAATCCGCGCACCCACCCCGAACGGGCAAAAAAACGCCGCAATGTTGTCATCAATCAAATGGCGAAATACAGCTACATCACAAAAAAAGAAGCTGAATTTTATAAAGAAAAACCACTAAAACTGAAATACAGGATTATTTCGTACAACCGGGGACCGGCACCTTATTTCCTCGAAAAATTAAAGCCACAATTGTTAGAATGGTGCGAAAACAACTACAACGAAAACGACGACCCTTACAATTTATATACCGACGGGTTGAAAATTACAACCACCATCGATTATAACTTGCAATATTATGCACAACAGTCGGTAAAAGAGTATATGAAACGGTTGCAAAAAGTTTTCGATACCCGTTGGAAATCGCGCGATATTTTCAAAGAGAATCCGGCTATTATTAAAAGTGCTATTCAAAGAAACAACCCGGGAAACACCAATTACAATGAACTTTTAAAACAGTATAACGAGAAAAAGCCAACAACGCTTTTTACCTGGGACGGATTAAAAGAGGTAACTATTTCGCGGCTCGATTCGCTTAAACATTATCTGAAAATGTTAAATGCCGGATTTATTGCACTCGACCCACACAGTGGCGATTTAAAAGCGTGGGTGGGTGGAATTGATTACCGTTTTTTTAAATACGACCACATTACAGCTCCCCGGCAAACCGGCTCGGCATTTAAACCTTTTGTTTATCTGGCAGCACTCGAAAACGGTGTCGATGCCGATAAATATTATGCAAACCGGTTAAAAGTTTATACCGAATACAACAACTGGACACCCCATAATTCGCACAACAGTTACGAAGGTTATTACTCGATGAAAGGCGCCTTGGCAAAATCGTTAAATACCATCTCGGTTGAAGTTTTATTAGATGCCGGAATTGATGAAACCATTGAGCTTGCCGAAGATTTGGGTATTTCGGCCGAACTGCCCGAATATCCGTCGTTGGCACTGGGCGTTGCTTCAATTTCGTTAAAAGAGATGGTTGAAGCTTACGCTGCAATTGTTAACGATGGCCGGCCTGTAAAAACACACTACCTGATGAAAATTGCCGACCATACGGGGAAAGTGTTAGAAACTTTTGAATACGAACAGGAAGATGACCCCGTTGCCGACCCCGAAAACTGCCGTGCAGTAATAAATATGATGGAAGCTGTTGTTAATAATGGAACCGGGCGCGGAATAAGAAGAACATATAAGATTACTTCCGACTTTGCCGGGAAAACAGGAACTACTCAAAACAATTCCGACGGCTGGTTTATCGGTCTTACTCCCGATTTGGTAACCGGATGCTGGGTGGGTGCCGATGACCCGCGTGTACATTTCCGCTCTACAACATACGGACAAGGAGCCTATATGGCGTTGCCAATTGTGGGCAAATTCTTTAGCAAAACATACAACGACCCAAAATTTAAATCATTAAAAGCAAGCACCTTCTCTCCTCCTCCCCTCGAAATGTTGGCCATGCTTAACAAACCACAATACCGCAAAGTACTCGATATTGATAAAAAGAAATTCGATATTGCCGCTATTTTCAAAAAGAAAGAAGAAAGTTCGGAACTAAAAGAGAAGCAGCCGGTTAAAGTTCAGAAAAAGAATAAAAA
>JALUZN010000321.1 GCA_027011835.1 Draconibacterium sp.
GAATAAAAAAGACCGGAAATTCTGGAACAAAGTGAAAAATATTTTCAAAAAAAAAGAAAAAAAGAGATAAGGAATAAAGCCTAAATCATAAATACACAAACATAAAATCCAAACCACAATTTCCTATCGCACAGCGAACAGAAACATTCAGCAGTTTGTCTTGTGTCTTGTGTCTAAAAATCTATCAATCTAAAACAAAAATCACCTCATTATTAATCGGCTGTTATTTGAACTGCATTTTCAACCTTTGTTTTAAGTAATGCAATATCGAGCACATCCATAACAGTATTTACGAAGTGAAATTTCAGCCCTTTTAAATAGGGGGCTTTAATATCTTCGAGGTTCTTTTTATTCTGCTCCGACAGAATTATCTCTTTAATTCCGGCACGTTTTGCAGCCAGAATTTTCTCTTTAATTCCACCAACAGGAAGCACTTTACCACGCAAAGTAATTTCGCCGGTCATTGCAAGATTCTTTTTCACTTTCCGCTGAGTAAATGCCGATGCTATTGAAGTTACCATAGTAACACCTGCCGACGGGCCATCTTTTGGTATTGCCCCCTCCGGAACATGTACATGAACATTCCAGTTTGCAAAAACTTCGGCATTTAGGTTTAATGCTTCGGCATGCGACTTCAAATATTCGTGTGCCAGCATTGCCGACTCTTTCATTACATCGCCCAAATTACCGGTTAACGTTAATGTTCCTTTTCCTTTGCTCAGACTTGTTTCCACAAAAAGTATTTCTCCTCCCACAGCTGTCCAGGCAAGCCCGGTAACTACTCCGGCAAACTCATTTCCCTGATAATGTTCCTTTGAAAATTCGGTGACACCAAGATACTCGCGAATATCGGCTTTCGAAAGCTTTTTATTATACGGCTCTTCGAAAGCTATTTTTTTTGCAATACGCCGAATTATTTTAGCAATTTTTTTATCCAATTCGCGCACACCCGATTCGCGCGAATAACCATCGATAATAAGTTCAATTACCTCTTTAGGGAAGGTTACATCTCCTTTTTTTAATCCATGGTTTTCCAACTGTTTAGGGATAAGATGGCGCTTGGCAATTTCTATTTTCTCCTCAACCAGATATCCGCTCATCTCAATTAATTCCAAACGGTCGCGCAGTGCCGGGGCAATTGTACTGAGTGTATTTGCCGTTGCAATAAACATTACCCTCGACAGGTCGTAATCCTGTTCAATATAATTATCGTGAAATTCGGCATTTTGCTCGGGGTCTAATACTTCGAGCAGTGCCGAAGCCGGGTCGCCATGAAAATGTTTTGAGACTTTATCAATTTCGTCGAGCATAAAAACCGGATTCGACGATTTGGCCTTTTTTATATTTTGAATAATTCTTCCCGGCATTGCCCCAATATAGGTTTTTCTGTGGCCGCGGATTTCCGATTCGTCGCTCAATCCCCCCAAACTAACCCGGGCATATTTACGGCCCAATGCTTTGGCTACCGATTTTCCCAACGATGTTTTTCCAACTCCGGGAGGGCCATACAAACAAAGAATAGGCGATTTCATATCGTTTTTCAATTTTAAAACGGCAAGGTGCTCCAAAATTCGCTCTTTAACTTTTTCGAGTCCGTAGTGCTCTTCATCTAACACCTTTTTAGCATTTTTAAGGTCGAAATTATCGGGTGTATATTCGTTCCACGGAAGTTCAAGCAGCGTTTGACAAAAGGTAAATTGCACCGAATACTCTCCTGCAGAAGGATTTAACCGACTAAGTTTTTCAACCTCCTTATTAAAGAAATCGCCAACCTCTTTGTTCCACTTTTTCTCTTTAGCTTTGCTTTTCAGTTCATTAATCTCTTGCTCAACAGGGTTTCCGCCAAGTTCATCCTGGATGGTTTTCATCTGTTGATTCAGCATAAACTCGCGTTGTTGCTTGTCGATATCGGTTTTTACTTTCGACTGAATATCGTGCTTTAACTCAAGCATTTGAACCTCTTTTACCAAAAAGCTAATTGCCTGAACTCCACGCTCTTTTAAACTTTCAAACTCTAAAAGTTTCTGTTTATCGGTAACACTAATGTCGGTATTCGAACAGATAAAGTTGATTAGGAAAGTTGAATTCTCAATATTTTTTACGGCAAAAGTTGCTTCAGGCGGAACGTTGGCCGAGAATTGTGCAATTTTTATTGACAGGTCTTTTAACGACCCGACAATGGCATTAAATTCGTTATCGTTTTGCGAAGAGACATCGGAAAGCGGTTCTATTTTGGCTTTAAAATAAGGTTCTTCACTCACAAATTCACGAATTTCATAACGACGTTTCCCCTGAATAATTACCGATGTTGAGCCATCGGGCATTTCCAGAACTTTCAGAATTTCGGCAACAGTACCTATTGAGTACAAATCGTTTTGAGTAGGATGATCGACGGTGTAATCTTTTTGCGCAATAGTTCCTAAAAGCTTACTTCCTTTATTTACATCGCGAATTAAATCGAGCGACCTTTTTCGCCCCACAGTAATGGGCAAAACCACGCCAGGAAAAAGCACGGTGTTCCGTAACGGAAGGATAGGAAGCACATCGGGCACTTCTGTATTTTTCAACTCCTTATCGTCGCCATCGGCAATAATTGGTATGAAATCCGATTCGTCGTTCATTGCTCCTGAACCAAAAATATCTTGAAATATTGTAGATTTTATTTTCGCCATTTTAAAAGTATTTGTGACAACCTGTCGTAAACAGGTCTGTTTTTACAACAAGCAAATGGTTTTGCAATTGCTGTGCCATTCTATGATAAAGCAAATACGTACTAATTGTTCAATATTATTGCGACAAATTTACATATTTGGCAAAAAAAAAGCCCCGCAATACGGAGCTTTTACATATTGTAAAAAGCAATTATTTCTTTCTGTTTTCCATATGTTTTCCATAACGGCTCATAAATTTATCAACACGTCCTGCGGTGTCAACCAATTTAACTTTACCGGTATAAAACGGGTGAGAGGTATTCGAAATCTCAATTTTGAATAATGGATATTCAACACCGTCAACAACCTCTGTCTCTTTTGTGCTTACAGTAGATTTTGTGATAAAAGTATGTCCATTCGACATGTCTTTAAATGCAACCAGTCTGTACTCTTTCGGATGTATTCCCTGTCTCATTTTTTTTATTTTTTATATTGAATGGTTACATTTTAATGCTGCAATCCATTCTATTTTAGTTAATAATCTTTTTTATTCGGCCTGCAAAGATAAATATTGTTCTGGTTATACCAAAAAACTATTTACCTTTTATGAGTATATTTTAATACTCTTACACTTTAAAATCTCAATACTTGCAATTTAGTGCTTTCTACTCAATAATTGGAGCACGCTTAAATGGCTTGCTTCTGTCGAACAGGTACCGCATAGTGTAATGCGTTTTCGCCTTTTTTGCTCCGGTGGCTTCGTAAATTGCAATTATCTTCGGATTAAAATCGCCTGCCCACGAAAGCTCAACTTCGGTGTACTGTGGCTTCTTTTTCATCAGTTTATCCTGATGCCAGAAAATAGCCGACTCAACTCCGTATCGCTGGTATTTTGCATCAACCCCCATCAACAAAATCCGGGTGCGGGTCATTATCTTTTTCCGTTTATAATAGAGAAATTTTAGTATACCCGGCAAATTTAACTTACCGTTAAGTTTTCTTAATATCTGATTTATGTCGGGAATCATTGCAAACATAGCAATTGGCTTTTCCTTGTGGTAAGCAAACCACACCATTTCGGGGTCGAGTATCGCTTTCGACTCGTTAATAAAACTGTAAATATCTTCGGGGTCGAGCGGTTTGTAATGTTCGTGATGCGACCATGCACCATCGTACACCGTACAAAAATCGTTTACAAAACTGTCTATTTTACTAAATTCGAAATGGCGGAAACTGTAGCCCGGTTTTTTGGCAATCCATGCTGCAATTTTCCAGAATCGCTCGGGAAAAGGTTTCGAATAATCGAGATGGTAGCTGTACTGCTCGAAATAAACTTCGAATCCGAATGTGCGGAAAAGATTCTCGTAATATTTAGGATTATAAGGCATTCCGTAACCTTGCGGCATAAAACCATCGGCAAGCAATCCCCAATTCATATAGTTCTCGCCAAAATTAATGGGACCATCCATTGCTTCCATCCCATTTTTTTTGTTCCACTCTTTTGCTGCTTCGAAAAGCATATTTGCCGCATCCTGATTATCGACACATTCGAAAAAACCACAACCTCCGGTAGGCTGGTCGTAGGTATGTGCCAGGTTGTAATTTATAAAAGCTGCTATTCTTCCCAATAACCGGTTATTCTTGTCGACCAAAATCCAACTAATGGCTTTCCCGTTTTTAAATGCTTTATTTTTATCCGGGTCGAAAATACTTTCCACCATTCCTTCGATAGGAGCCGCCCAATTCGAATCGCCACGATAAATAAGGTGCGGCACTTTATGAAATTGCTTTTTGCTTTTCTTATCTGTTACCTCGATTAAACGCATAAAATTGTACTGAAAAATGGGAGGCAAATATACTCAATTCAGATAGGTTTTCGGAAATTAAGCGAAGTTATTTTTGTTCATGGCAAAACCAGAAACTGAGTTGCAATGAGTTACTACAATGCTTATTGATAAAGAGGGTAGATAGAACAAGCATGGTTCGGATAAACATCGGGGCGAAAATCTATTTGGGTTGTGCATAAAGCAGGGTAATCGTATTTTTCAGAAGATTATTTCGGGAAAATAAATAAATACATTGGTGTCCGTTTAAAATATGAGATTGCTTCTCCGGGCTCGCAATAACGCCAGTTGTATATTGATTGTGCATGTTTGGGCTTGCTTTATAAAAGAAGTTATTCTTAGTGTTCTTAATTTGGCAAATATCTGAAAATAACGTCATTGCGATGACGAGGAACGAGGAAGAAACAATCTCAATAATTATCACGGACAATAGTGAAATAAATATAAATTCTCTTTTTTTATTCGGAATAAGAGTATTACATTTGCCCCCGCTACGTGGAAAGATTTGAGATTGATTGCAACCACATGAAAAAAACGCTAAAACAATCGCATTTTTCAATATCAATCGAACATCCCACAGTTTATTTTAATGTTTAACGTGCTGAATTATTCAGCTAAATTAAAGGGATTATGAACTATTTATTTACAAGCGAGTCGGTTTCGGAAGGACATCCGGACAAAGTATCCGACCAGATTTCAGATGCACTGCTCGACCAACTTTTAGCATTCGACGAAAACTCGAAAGTGGCCATTGAGACATTGGTTACCACCGGTCAGGTTGTTGTTGCAGGCGAGGTAAAATCGTCGGCTTATGTCGATGTACAAGAAGTTACACGCCGGGTTATTAACAAAATTGGCTATACAAAAGCCGAGTATCGATTCGACGGAGAGTCGTGTGGAGTGCTTACCGCAATTCACGAACAAAGCGCCGACATAAACCGTGGAGTAGAGCGCGAAGTTAAAAAAGAGCAGGGTGCCGGCGACCAGGGAATGATGTTTGGTTACGCCAGCAAAGACACCGACAATTATATGCCGCTGTCGTTAGAATTATCGCACATTATTTTACAGGAGATGGCCGATATTCGTCGCGAAGGAGAGGTAATGACTTACTTGCGCCCCGACTCTAAGTCGCAGGTTACCATCGAATACACTGAAGAAAACATTCCGGTAAAAGTGCACACCATTGTTGTTTCAACCCAACACGATGAGTTTGATGCCGACGAGCCTATGCTGGCAAAAATTAAAGACGATGTAATTCATATTTTAATTCCGCGTGTTGTGGCAAAACTGCCGGCTCGATTGCAGGCACTCTTTGGTAACGATATTATTTATCATGTAAACCCAACCGGCAAATTTGTTATTGGTGGCCCGCACGGAGATACCGGATTAACCGGCCGTAAAATTATTGTCGACACCTACGGAGGCCGTGGAGCACACGGTGGTGGCGCTTTCTCGGGGAAAGACCCGTCGAAAGTAGATCGTTCGGCTGCATACGCAGCTCGCCACATTGCCAAAAATCTTGTTGCAGCCGGTGTTGCCGACGAAATTCTGGTTCAACTGGCCTATGCAATTGGAGTTGCCGAACCGGTGGGCGTTTATGTAAACACCTACGGAAGATCGAATGTTTCCATTTCGGATGCCGAAATTTCGGAGAAAGTGAAAGCAATTTTCGATTTACGCCCGGCAGCTATTGAGGAGCGTTTAAAACTACGCAACCCTATTTATCTTGAAACTGCTGCTTACGGCCATATGGGACGAACTCCTGTTACTGTTAAAAAGGAGTTTACATCGCCTTACATGAAAGACAAAAAAGTTGAAGTTGAACTTTTCACCTGGGAAAAACTCGACTATATTGACAAGGTAAAAAAGGCTTTTAACCTTTAATATACTTAATCCAAATAGCTTTTCGTGGCCCGATATACTCGGAAGAAAAGCTATTTGGTTTGAAAAAAACAATGCGACCTCTGATTTCACAAATAGTTAACAAACATTGCAATACTTTTTTTTTAAATGAAAAACCTTATCGCAATAGGGGGAGAACCGGTTTGTTGCGACTACTCGGTGAAAACAATTTTTCAAAGCCGAAAAAACAATGTTCAGAAAACAGTTATTGCAAACCACAATATTTGTGTGTTTCATAATCGCTCAAACAGTTGCAACAGCTACTCCCATAAAGGGAGTAGTTTTCGATTCGAAAACAAACGAACCGCTTCCGTATGTTAATATTCTTGTAAAAGGCACTTTAACCGGAACATCAACAAACATAAAAGGTGAATTCGAAATAAACGAAAAACTTACACCCGATGCAGTTTTATTAATTAGTTTTATCGGATATAAAAGTATTGAGCTGAAATTCGATTCGATAGCAACAAAAAAACTGGTAACCATTTTTTTAGACGAGGAAGATATCTCTCTCGAAGAGGTAAATATTAAACCCGACAACTCGTATGCAAAAGCAATTTTAAGAAATGTTATAAAAAACAGAAAACGAAACAATCCCGATAACTTCAGAATTATCGACTACAACGAATACTCCCGCAAATCGGTTTTCATTACCAACCTAAACCGGAATATTACTTCTATGAAAGCTTTCCGAAAGAGTGCCGATGCTTTTATTTTTCAGTCCGACTCAACGGTTTCTATGCCCATTTATTTTTCGGAACAGCAAGTGTCTCACAGTTTCAATAAAGACGAGAATATAAACTCAAAAAAGGTTTTGAGCTCCGAGTCGGAATGTACAATGCCCCAACTTCAGAATACAATAAATACAGTAGTTACAAAAAAACTTACAACGCATATTAATTTCTATAACAACCAAATTAATGTTATTGCACGTAGTTTTCCAAGCCCGTTGGGGGCGAACTACCAAGTGTATTACAACAGTTATTTGGTTGACAGTTTGGAGCAAAACGGGAGGAAACAATACCGTTTCGATTTCTACCCCAAAAGCTACCGGAGTGCTGCGTTTAAAGGCTATTTTTGGATTGACAACGAAACATTTGCACTCACCGAAATTTATGCTAAAATACTGACAACCGCCAACGTAAATTTTGTCGACGATTTTGAAGCTCACATCTTTTATCAGCCCATTTCGGACAAACGATGGTTTTATAAGCAACAAAAAATAAGGGTTAGCCTGGCCGTTTCGAAATCGAAAAAAGAGAAAAAGAAAAAGTTAAATCTTTCAATTCAAAATTATTCCGATTTCTATCAGATTGAAACGCCCGAAGATTTTGCCTTCACATCAGCAAAAAAAAGAAAAAGACAGCAATCTAAAGCTCTTGAATTATACAACTATAAAAAATTACCTTACGATTCGCTCGAGATACTTGCATCGGAAGGAATTAAAAAACTAAAAAACAATAAAACTGTACGCACAATAAGCCGGTTTTCTGACATGACTTTAAACGGATACTACAATCTCAATAAAATAGATTTTGGATCGTACATGGACGTTTACAGGAAGAATGCCATTGAAGGCGACCGTTTTACATTACCGTTACGAACCAGCGAGAACCTGTTTAAACGATTTACAATTGGCGGCTATATTGGTTATGGGCTAAAAGACAAAGAGATAAAATACGGCGGTGAAGCAAAATATCAGCTTCCGATAAAACAGCGTACAATTTTTACGTTGAAATACGACAACGAATATTACGCTTTAACACAAGATAAATTTATTGAGTTTATTCGCGAAAACCCATTTGAGGCAGGTGGCGGAAATTTTGCTTCGTCGATTACAACAAAAGTTCCGAACCCGTATATGGTAAAACAAAAAAAAGTGAGTTTCTCAGTAGAGCACCAACTTGCTAGAGACATTGGAATTACCGTTCGCCCGTTTTTCAGCCGCTATTACAGCAACGCAAATGTTCCGTTTATTCAAAACGGAAATACAATTGGGTCGTTTAATAACTACGGAGTTTTAACCAACCTCAGGTTCTCATTCGGGCAGCCGTTCGACGAAGGATTCTTTTACCGGGTATATTACGGAAACCAAAAGCCGGTTATCCATTTATCAACTGTTTTTGCCAAATATTCGTTTATAAACGGACAAACAACAACATCGAATCCCTATTTCAATGTAAATGTTTCACTAAAAAACCGATTGAATTTCGGACCGGCATTCGTAAAAATATTACTTAGCGGTGGCTATGTTTTCGGAAATGTTCCCTACCCGTTACTTTTTATGCCACGCGGAACACAAGATTTAGGATATGCACGATTTCATTACAATCTGCTACACAATACATCGTTTGCAGCCAATTTGTACGGAAATCTTCATTTAAGTTTTAACGGAGGTGGCTTCTTATTCGGAAAAATTCCTCTAATAAAAAGGTTAAATTTACGCGAGACGATGACATTCAAAAGCTTTTGGGGAGCACAAACCGGCAACCATAAAAACGTTTTCGAGATGCCTGCATTTATACAAAAACCATTTGCTAATCCGTATGCTGAATTAGGATTTGGAGTAACAAATATTTTTAAAGTGCTAAGAATAGAATATATTTGCCGCTTAAACCGGTCAGAAATATATAATCAATTCTCATCGAAACATGGAATTCGATTGCGAATTGAAGTGAGTTTTTAACCAAGCTTTACTGTATGAAGTTATTAAATACACTACTACAAATAACACTGCGACTGACAATTGTAATGCTGGCTTTAGAAATTTGCCGGCTTTTATTTTTGGTGCTAAACAGCGTTTTCTTTCCCGGATTTGACGTTTGGGATACGTTGGGCATACTAAAAGCCGGGTTAAAATTCGATATAGCCATTGTGCTGATTATTAATGCGCCGTATGTTTTTTTAATGTTATTCGATTATAAAAAACCACTCGACAAAATTATTAAACAACTATTAAAAACCTTTTTTATAACCATAAATCTGCTTGCTATTATTGTAAACATCATCGACATTTTCTATTTCCCTTATACAATGGAACGCCTGACCATACGGTTTTTTACCTTTTATTTGGGAACTCAAAAAAATATGGGAGCACTTTTATGGGAATTTCTAGGTGTATATTGGTATGCTTTGCTGTTTTTAGCTGCGTTTATTGCGCTCATTGTTAGGGGATACAACAGAATTGGAAGAATCAAATTCCGATTTTTCGAATCGTTGTCGCGAAAAACCGTTGTTGTAATTTTAATTGTAGTTTTTTATTTGGGTGGTACCGGAGCTTCGTGGAGTTTTATTCCTTTTAATAAAGTACTCCTTACCACCGATGCTCTAAAAAGCACAAATAACCTTTTTGAAGTTGCCGCCATAACAAACACTCCCTACAATATTTTCCTTTCGGTATTTAAACCGCAAACGGTTTCGCTGCCACTGCTAAAACCAAAAATAAACATACCAAAACAAGATTCGGTTTTCAAGAAAAAAAATGTTGTAATTTTTATTTTAGAAAGTTTTACACGCGAAGCATCGGGCTTGTTAAACCCTACACTCGAAGACGGGCATTACAAAGGACACACCCCTTTTCTCGATTCGTTAATGCAACACAGCTACTATTTTACAAACGGATATGCCAACGGCAGACGAAGTATTGATGCAATACCGGCAATATTTGCCTCGATTCCGGCAATTATTAATAAACCAAGCGGGAACAAAGTGGTTAGCATTGCCTCGCTATTAAAAACAGAGGGATATAAAACCCAGTTCTTTCACGGAGCCGATAACGGATCGATGGCATTTGATGAGTATTGTAAAAAAGCCGGAATAGACGAGTATTATGGGCGAACAGAGTTTAATAACGAAAAAGAATTTGATGGAACCTGGGGAATTTGGGACGAACCGTTTTTACAATTCATGGCACAAAAGCAAAAAGAGACAGAACAACCGTTCTTCTCAGCAGTCTTTAATCTATCGTCGCACAACCCATACGATTTGCCAGCCAAATACGAAGGAAAATTTAATGAGGGCGGAAATCCGATTTGTAAATGCATTGAATATTCCGATTATTCAATAAAAAAATATTTCGAAACCGTTTCGAAAATGCCTTGGTTTAACAATACCATATTCGTCTTTACAGCCGACCATTCAATAACTCCATGGCATAAAGAGTATGCCACAACAAAAAAAGCTTTTGCCATTCCTCTATTTTTTTACACTCCCGATGGAAGTATTAAAGGAAAAAATAGTAAAATTGCACAGCAAATTGATATTATGCCAACTCTATTAAACTATTTAAATTACCCTAATCGGTATTCTTCGATTGGGATTAATTTGCAGAACAACAACACGGAACAGTGGGCTATAACCGATATTCTGAAAATTCCTCAGATTATAAAAAAAGATAACGTGTTAATAATGAGTCAATCGGAAGAATAAGCTCTAAATAGATTTGAGGTATAAAAAGAAAAAACAGACAATATTTATATGGAACAAGTACTATTGAAAAACAACAAGGTAAGCGAAAGAGGTGGAATTTTAAACCAGGTAAAGAAATTAAAAGCCAGCGGTTTGTATCCATACTTCAATGCAGTTTCCTCGACTCAGGGAGCTACAGCAGTTTTTGGAGACAAAGAGGTACTGATGTTTGGCTCGAATAACTACCTCGGGCTTTCCGGCGACCCTCGTATACAGGAAGCGGCAAAAAAGGCAATCGACAAATATGGAACATCGTGTACCGGAAGTCGTTTTTTAAATGGAACTATAGATTTACATCTCGAACTCGAAAACGAGCTTAAAGAGTTTTTAAACAAAGAGGGAGTCATTATTTTTCCTACCGGATTTCAGGTAAACTCAGGCGTAATTCCGGCAGTGGCCGACAAAAACGACTTTATCTTTATCGACGAGTTAGATCACGCATCAATTATCGACGGTTGCAGAATGAGTTTTGCACGCCGCGTTAAATTTCGCCACAGCGACATGGCTGATTTAGACCAAAAACTGGCAAATAATGGTGTTAGCGGAGACATTACCAAATTGATTGTTACCGATGGTATTTTTTCGATGGATGGCGACATTGCACAGTTAGATAAAATAACAAAACTTGCCAAACAACACGATGCTATGGTAATGGTAGATTGTGCCCACTCGATTGGTGTTATTGGCAAAAATGGCTCGGGTACTGCTTCGCATTTTAACATTACCGACGAAGTTGATTTAATTGGCGGAACATTTAGCAAATCGCTGGCATCGGTAGGCGGGTTTATTGCCGGTAGTGCCGATATGATTGAGTACCTCAGTCATGCTTCGCGATCGTATATTTTTAGCGCCAGTCTGCCTCCAAGTTCAACTGCTTCTGCACTCGCTGCATTGCGCATTATTCGTAACGACAATTCACTTCAACTAAAACTTTGGGAGAATACAAATTATGCCATTCAATTAATGAATGAAGCCGGTCTTGATATTGGCAATGCAGAATCTCCAATTATTCCAATTTATATTCGCAACTCTTTTACTACTTTTAAAATTGCAAAATTACTACTCGACAATGGTGTTTATGTAAATCCGGTTGTTGCGCCGGGCGTAAAAGAGACCGATGCATTGCTGCGGTTTTCACTCACAGCATTGCACACAAAAGAGCAAATTGAATATGCAATAGAAAACATTGCAAAGTTGGTTAACAAATATTGTTAAAAACAGAAACTTATGAATATTGAGGTTAGAGAAGTTACTTCGAAAAGCGATTTAAAAAAGTTTGTAAAATTTTTTACTACACTTTATGCAAACTGCAAATACTCCCCTATTCCACTTCATTTCGACGAGTTAGAAACCCTTTCGAAAGAGAAAAACCCGGCCCATAAAACCTGTAAAGCAAAATATTGGATAGCACTTAAAGACGGCAAAGTTGCAGGTCGTATTTCGGGAATTGTGAAGGACAATGAAGTAACCGAAGATAACAAACCCATTGGACGATTTGGCTGGTACGACTTTATAGACGACAAAGAAGTATCGAAAGCGTTAATGGATACAGCACTCGCATGGATTAAAGAATTTGGCATTTCAATCGTTCACGGACCGTTTGGGTTTACCGATCTCGACCGGCAGGGAATGTTAGTTGAAGGATTCGACCGAATGGGTACTTTTGCCGCTTTATATAACTACCCCTATTATGTTGAACATATGGAAGCGATGGGTTTTGTCAAAAAAATTGACTGGGTAGAATACGAAATTGATGTTGAAAATCTTATTGTCGACCGCGTTGAAAACATAGCAAACTATGCAGCTAAAAAATATGGATTTAAACTGGTAGAACTGACCTCGAGAAAACAGCTAAAAAAATACATCTATTCAGTATTTGCACTTCTGAATAAAGAATACGCACATTTATACGGTTTTTCGCAACTCACCGAAGAGCAAATAATGCACTACGTAAAAATGTTTATCAACCTTGTTAAACTCGATTTTTTAAGTCTTGTTGTCGATAAAAACGATACGTTAATAGGATTTGGGATTGCAATGCCTTCGTTTACCGAAGCGTCTATTAAGGCTAAAGGGAAAGTACTTCCACTGGGATGGTACTATTTTTTACGAGCATTAAAGAAAAATGAAACACTCGATTTATATCTTGTAGCCGTCGATTCGGAATACCAGAAAAAAGGAGTAAATGCACTGCTAATTAGTTATACTGCACGGAAAGCAAAAGAGTTTGGAATTAAACGTGCGGAAACAAATATTGAACTTGAAAATAACAATAGCGTTCAAAGCATGTGGCAATTTTTCGAGCGCGACCAGCACAAGCGGCGACGTTGTTATATTAAGGAGTTTTAGTTGAAATGGCAAAGATTCTGATTACCGGAGCAAGTGGTTTTATTGGTGGTTTTTTGGTTGAACACGGACTGTCGGAGAATCATACAATTTATGCAGCAGTTCGCGCTTCGAGCAATAAAAAAAACCTTTCCGACCCACGTATTAACATCATTCATTTGAATTTAGCCGACAAAAAATCGTTGGTACAGAAATGGGTAAACCTCCGTAAAGAGATTGGTAAATTCGATTATGTCATTCACAATGCCGGAGCTACAAAAGTTCTCGACAAGGCCGATTTCGAAACCATAAACTCGGAATACACAAAAAATTTGGTTGAATCGTTTATTACTGCCGGAATGATTCCCGACAAATTTATTTACATGAGTAGTTTGGCTGCCTACGGACCGGGCAACGAAAATACATTCGACCCGATAAAAATATCCGACACACCCAATCCAATTACAAATTACGGGAAGAGTAAACTAAAGGCCGAGCAGTTTCTTTTTCAGCAAAACAAAGTGCCATTCCTTATTTTCAGGCCAACCGGAGTTTATGGCCCGCGCGACACCGGCTATTATAAATTTATAAAATCGATTAATAACCACATTGAAATATATCTTGGAAGCACGCATCAAAAACTCTCTTTTATTTTTGTTCACGACTTGGTTTCACTTATTTTTAAATCGCTGCAAACCAACATTACAAACAAAGCATATTTTGTTACCGATGGAAAAAATTACACCAGCCGGCAATTTGCCGCCATCACAAAAAAAATTCTGAATAAAAAAACAGTTCGGATTATTTTCCCACTGTTTTTTGTAAAATTCGCGGCTTATCTTTCGGAATACTTTGCACTTTTAACAAAAAAACCAACTCTGTTTACAACCGATAAATACAAAGAAATAACACGACAAAACTGGGCTTGCGATGCCTCGGAAACAATCAATGATTTTAACTTCCAACCCCGTTACAATTTGCAACTCGGAGTAGAAACAACGATTGAATGGTATAAAAAAAACAGATGGCTATGAACTAAACAATGAGGTTATTGTTGAATTAAAAATTGATTTTACGTAAAATGAAACTTATACTATTACTTTTTATATTTATTGGCTTTTGGAGCTCGAATACAATAACAATAGATGAACACCCGAATTTGTTGTTTTATATAGAACGAAACATGAATAAAAACACCGTTATATATGAAGCAAGTTTCGACAAAAACGGCCAGTTAGATAAAAAATTGCCAATAAAAGCACATTGGATAATGTTTGAGAAAAACGGGGAGAGCGAAGAGCTTAATTATGCCGAAGAAAGAATGGCTTACGGCATAAAATGCACCATTGATAAAAAAGTAAAAGACCATTTTAATGTAAGATTGGTTGCCGACGAAAAACGCCTCTTTACTCTCGAACAAACTGCTCCGTTTAAAGCACAGTTAACAACAGTTTTAAATGGCGAAAAGGCACAATTAACACGCCTCTTTATCGAAGCCGACAACTCATCATTCTGGCCAAAAATAAATTATATTTTACTGGAAGGGAAAAATATGCTTTCGAATAAAACAATTAGCGAACGCGTAAAACCCGAAGAATAAAGAAACAATA
>JALUZN010000322.1 GCA_027011835.1 Draconibacterium sp.
ATGTACATTCATTCCATACATTCCTTTTCCACCATATTTGGGCAAAAGTGCCGGATGAATATTTAATATCTTAAAATTTTGAATTAAACTCGACGGAACCAACCAAAGAAAACCCGCTAAAACGATTAATTCAATATCTCTTTCAATTAATTTTTCAACAACTGAATTATTCTTAACAAACGCTTTTCTGTCGAAAACAAATGTGTCGATACCAAACTTTTCAGCACGTTGTAAAACATAAGCATCTGCATTATTCGACCACACCGAATCTATCGTAACATCTTTATTATCAGAAAAATATTCTATAATATTTTGTGCATTTGTTCCCGAGCCAGAGGCAAATATTGCTATCTTTTTACTACCCATTTTATTGTTTTATTGTTTCGAATATTCGAACGTAGAGTTCAATTCAGAGTATTAAATCTTATGTTTGTCACTACGTTTTCATCTTTTTTAAAAATTTTCTTGGAGATTTCGAGCGTAAATGTATTACTTTGCAGCGAATTATTTTAAAACAAATTTAAGTATTAATCAAAATTTTAGAATTATGTCTGACGTTGCAGAAAAAGTAAAAGCAATAATCGTTGATAAATTAGGAGTTGACGAAAGTGAAGTAACTACTGAAGCATCTTTCACTAATGATTTAGGAGCTGATTCACTTGACACAGTGGAGTTGATTATGGAATTCGAAAAGGAATTTGACCTTGCTATTCCGGACGATGAAGCTGAGAAAATTTCAACTGTAGGAGAAGCCATCGCACATATCGAATCGGCTGTAAAGTAGTTTAATTTACACTTTCATTTATGGAATTTAAACGGGTAGTTATTACTGGTGTAGGAACCGTTAATCCATTAGGGAACTCTGTTGAAGAGTATTGGAAAAATCTTGCCAACGGAGTTAGTGGTGCCGGGCCAATTACATTGTTCGATGCCTCGTTGCAAAAAACACAATTTGCATGCGAGGTTAAGAATTTTGATGCAACTCGGTATATGGAGCGAAAAGAGGTTCGTAAATACGATTTGTACACTCAGTATGCGTTTGCCAGCACCGATGAAGCTGTACGCGACTCGGGGCTCGACCTTGAAAAGGTTGACCACGACAGAACGGGAGTAATTTGGGGAGCCGGAATTGGCGGGCTGCAAACTTTCTTTGAGGAGTCAAGAAGTTATCGAGACGACCGACCTCGTTTTTCTCCGTTTTTTATCCCTAAAATGATTGCAAATATTGCGGGTGGATTAATCTCCATTAAATACGGATTCAGAGGGCCCAACTATACAACAGTTAGCGCCTGTGCTTCGGCATCGCATGCCATGATTGACGCCTTTAACATGATTCGCATGGGAAAAGCTGATATGATGGTAACCGGAGGTTCTGAAGCAGGAGTTAATGTTGCAGGAATAGCAGGGTTTAACTCAATGAGAGCAATCTCTACCCGTAACGATGATCCTACAACAGCCTCACGCCCATTCGACAAAGACCGCGACGGTTTTGTAATGGGAGAAGGTTCTGCAGCGTTTATTCTTGAAGAATATGACCATGCAGTAAAACGAGGTGCAAAAATTTATGCAGAATTAGCCGGAGGAGGAATGTCGGCCGATGCATTTCATATGACTGCTCCCGACCCCGATGGGAAAGGTGCAAGATTGGTAATGAAATGGGCATTGGAAGATGCGGGTTTAAATCCCGAGGATGTTGATTACATTAATGTTCACGGTACTTCAACCCCATTAGGCGATATTGCCGAACCAAAAGCTATCATCAAAACATTTGGTGACCATGCATACAAAGTAAGTATTAGTTCAACAAAATCGATGACCGGGCATCTTTTGGGTGCTGCCGGAGCAGTTGAAGCGTTGGCTAGTATTTTAGCTATTAATAATAGTATTATTCCTCCTACCATTAACCATTTCACCGACGATCCGGAAATTGACAATAAATTGGATTTCACATTCAATACTGCCAAAGAACGGAAAGTTGATGTTGCAATAAGCAACACATTTGGTTTTGGTGGCCATAATGCAACTGTAGTATTTAAGAAACTATAGTAAAACACTGTGGTTAAGAGAATTGTACAACGAGTAAAACTCTTTTCGTCTGAACGAAAAGAGTTTTACTTATTTTTAAAAGAACTTATCGGATTTTACCCTCAAAACCTGAAATTATACGATCTTGCTTTCATTCATAAATCGGCATCAACAGTCGATTCGCAGGGGAATTATGTGAACAACGAGCGCCTCGAGTTTTTGGGTGATGCTATTTTAGGTTCTATTATTGCCGATTTTTTATACAATCGCTTTCCGCAGGAAGACGAAGGGTTTCTAACAAAAACACGTTCGAAACTGGTCAATCGTTCGTTTTTAACCAATCTTACTTTTCAAATGGGGTTGCATGTTTTTATTAATTCGAACATGACCAAAAGCAACGATAAAAGCCATATTTACGGCGATGCTCTCGAAGCGCTTATCGGTGCTATCTACCTCGATAAAGGCTATGACACCACAAAATATTTTGTTACAAAAAAAATTCTTTCGCAGTTTGTCGATTTAAATGAAGTTGAGCAGAGCGACTCGAATTTTAAAAGCCAGTTGATTGAGTGGAGCCAGAAAAACCGAAAAGAGATTAATTTCGAAACAACTGAAGAGTCGGGCGACAGTACAAAACAGCCAAAATTTAAAGCTATAGTTAAACTCAACAACAAGCAAATTGGTAAAGGAACCGGCACTTCGAAAAAAGAGGCACATCAGGAAGCAGCCAAACAGGCGCTAAAAAAACTAAGTGACAAATAGCCCCCCTTTTCCCTTCACATCAACAAAAAAGCTAGGTAGATTGAGTATATTTGCCCCCTATTAATTTTAAAATGAATCATCTTTTAATTATCGGGTTAGGGTTTTTGGCACAAGCGCTTTTTTTTATGCGCACCATTACACAATGGTTTAAGTCAGAACAGGAGGGAGAAGTTATTTCGCCAACCGTTTACTGGCAAATAAGTTTGCTGGCATCGATATTAATGCTAACCTACGGAATTTTGCGAAATGACTTTGCAATTGTTTTTGGGCAATTCTTGGTTTATAGCATCTATATTCGCAATCTTCAATTAAAAAAAGCGTGGCACAAAATGCACATCGTTTCGCGAATACTCGCAATTATTGTCCCAATAAGTTATATTTTCTGGCTCATTTTTTCCGACACTCATAATTTCAGTTCAATAATAAAAAACGAAGATGTATCGCTGTTTTTAATGATTTGGGGAACAACAGCACAATTCGTTTTTATTTCGCGCTTTTTCTACCAATGGATTTATTCTGAAAACAGAAAAGAGTCGGTTTTACCGCTAGGTTTTTGGCTGATTAGTACGGCAGGTTCGCTAATGATTTTTGTTTACTCAATCTATCGTCTCGACCCTGTTTTATTTGCGGCACACAGTCTGGGCCTTTTTATTTATGCACGCAATATTTTGTTGCATTACGGAAAAGGAAGCCTGTTTTCGAAACTTCATAAAATTCCCGGAATAAGTAAATTTATTCATAACATTTCGGATAAAATAAAATAAAAAGGTAACCTTTTTTCTAATAAAATTAGCGACCAGCTCTTTCAGTGATTTTTAGTTCTTTCGCACCAAACAAGAAACAAAACAGGTAAACAATTCTTATAATTCAACTGTTTTTTCTACTTTCGAATTCAATGCAAAACAACAATAAATATATTGCACGCGAGGGCTGGCTTTCGATAATCGGGAACATTTTTCTTTTCGGACTAAAATATTGGGCAGGAGTTGTAACCGGATCGTTGGCATTAATTGCCGATGCCTGGCACACATTAACCGATTCGGTTTCGTCGATAATTGTTTTGATTGGCGGTAAAATTTCAAACAAACCTGCCGACAAAGAACATCCTTTCGGGCACGGACGAGCCGAACACATTGCCGCAATAATTATTGGCGTTTTACTTGCAATTGTTGCTTTCGACTTTGTATTAAGTGCCTTCGAAAAATTTGGCACAAAAGAGAAAACCGTTTTTGGAACGGTTGCGTGGGTGGTTACCATCCTCTCTGTTTTAGTAAAAGAGGGAATGGCACAATATGCATTTTGGGCAGCAAAAAAAGCCAACTCGGCAATTTTAAAAGCCGACGGTTGGCACCACCGTACCGATGCACTTTCTTCGGTAGTTATTTTAATTGGAATTGCCGTTGGAAAATACTTCTGGTGGACCGATGCCGTACTCGGATTTATTGTAGCAATAATGATTGGCTGGGCAAGTTTCGAGATTCTTTCGAAAGAGATAAAATCGCTACTGGGAGAAAGTCCATCAGACGAGTTACTACTATCTATTCGCGAAACGGCACAAAGAGCCTGCAAAGAACCGTTGCATATTCACCACATTCATTTACATAAATATGGTAACCATACCGAATTGAGCTTTCATATTAAACTACCCCCGCAAATGACCATTGAAGTTGCACACAATATTTGTACAACGGTTGAAAATGCCATAAAAACCGAATTGGGTTTTGAAGCCACGGTTCATCCCGAACCAATTCACTGGTAAATATTTTAGGAGAATGTTTATTCATCCCATAATTGCACCAATAATAGTAGCACTCATTAGCGATGCCAATGTCCCGGCAATTAACGCTTTTACGCCCAACTTCGAAAGGAGTACCCGGCGTTTTGGTGCCAATGCTCCAATTCCTCCAATCTGAATTCCGATGGATGAGAAATTGGCAAATCCGCATAAAATATAGGTAGCCATTATTATCGATTTTGGCTCGGAGAAAAGTCCGGCGGCTTTTAAATCGGCCAGACTAATGTATCCGATAAATTCGGTTAAAATAAGTTTTTCGCCCAGTAACCTGCCTACCAAAACCATATCGGCGGGAGTAACGCCAATTAACCACATAAGCGGGGCAAATGTATAACCCAAAATAAACTGTAACGAGAGCTCGTGATACCGTCCGTTTGTACCCGCTTCAATAATTTCGTTCAGCGTTGTCCACTGCCCGATTTTCCCTATTATAAAATTAAACATGGCAATAAAAGCGATAAAAGCCAGCAACATTGCCGCCACATTTACAGCCAGTTTTACACCTTGTGTGGTTCCGTTCGCAATAGCATCTAATACATTACTGCCAATTTTTTCGCGAGTAACTTCAATCTCTTTATTAACATCGTCGGTGGGTGGAACGAGCATTTTCGAAAAAATAATTGCTGCCGGAGCCGCCATAATTGAAGCTGCCAAAAGGTGTTTTGCAAATTCGAGGCGCAATTGTGGGTCGTTGCCACCAAGCAGTGCAATGTATGCCGCCAGCACGCCACCGGCCAGCGTGGCCATTCCTCCGGTCATAACCAGGAGCATTTCCGATTTGCTCATTTTGTCGAGGTATGCCTTTATTAATAGTGGCGACTCGGTTTGCCCCAAAAATATATTTCCTGCTACCGAGAGTGCCTCTGCACCCGAAATACGCAGTGCTTTGGTAAAAACCCATGCCAGCGCATAAACTACTTTCTGAATAATTCCCCAGTAAAAAAGTAAACTTGTAAGGGCCGAAAAGAAAATAATTGTGGGTAGCACCTGAAACATAAAAATAAACCCATACGTTTCAACACTCATTAAATCGCCCAACAGAAATTCGCTGCCAGCTTTTGTAAAGTCGAGTATTTTTACAAAAATATGCCCGAAAAACTCAAACGAAGAACGCACGAACGGCACATATAAAACTCCGATAGCAAGTACAATCTGGATGGTTAATCCGATTATTACCGTTCGCCACGGAATCTCTTTTCGGTTCGAGCTAAGTGCATACCCGATAAAAATAAGGACGGCCATTCCAAGCAGTCCGCGCAAAAGAGTTACAATAGAAAAAGGTTTATTGTTTTTATGCGAAAGTAAAATTACAGAGTTGTCGGTACTCTTCTCTTTTTGCGTTAGCTGTTCGCCTTGCTGCTGTTTTGTTTGAGTAATTTGTTCACTGTTTTGCGCAAAACAAGCAGCTTGCACAGGAGCAGGCTTAAAAAACAAAATGCCGGCGGTTAGAGCCAGCAGCACTAAAAAATACTTCATTGTTTCTGTTTTAAATTTTCTTTCGCTTTTCTATTTCATCTCTGATAATAGATGCTTTTTCGTAATCTTCGTTTTGAATTGCCTCGTTTAACATCTCTTCTAACTCTTGTGCCGAATAATTTGCGAATGGCGAATCAGAAGGTTCAGTTTTAACTTTCCCCGAATCGTCTTGAGAAAAATCCTCCTCCGAACTCAGCACAATTCCCGATTTTACCAAAATCTCCTCTGTTGTATAAATGGGGCACTTAAAACGTAGAGCCAACGCAACGGCATCGGAAGTACGCGAATCGATAACCACCTCTTTACCATCCATTTCGCAAAGTAATTCCGAGTAAAAAATCCCCTCTTCGAGTTTATAGATAGTAACTTCCAAGAGAACAATATCGAAAGCAACAGCAATGTTCTTTATTAAATCGTGAGTGAGTGGGCGGGGTGGTTTCAACCCTTCTAACTGAATGGCAATTGCCTGCGCCTCAACCGGACCAATAATAATAGGAATTCTTCGCTCTCCATTCTCTTCGGCCAAAACAAGTGCATAAGCACCTGATTGTGTTTGACTTATAGAGAGTCCTAAAATATTCAAACGAATTTTATTCATTCTAAATTTGGCCTGTTTTTGTTTCGAAACAAATATAACAATCATTTTTGTTTCTTCTGAATTTTATAAATTCAATTTGTAAGATGAAACGTACCTGTTTAGTTGATTGTCATTTATCAGTATCCGGAATACAAAAAAGGCTGCTCGAAAACAAGCAGCCCTTTTTGTTATATCATAACTTTTGTTAAAGTCCCATCAACTTTTCGGCTCCCATAAAGAGGCCAAAGATAATTACCATCCCGGCAATTGTTCCTGCTGCCAAAGTAAGAATTAAATTCATTGGCAGCTTCTGTTTTTCGTCATCAGCATTTGTTAAAATCACAATCTGATTCTGATCTGTTTTTGTTTTTACTTTCATATTAATTTCAATAAAATACAAATTAATTTTCGGCGAAACTATTACAATCATTCGAAACAACGAACTCTTCGCCTGCTGTGTTAATTTACTGTTAACCTGATTCTTATGTTATAAGAACGTAATTGTAGGTTGAATAGTATAACATAAACAGCCATTTTTGGTTCAAAAAATAAGAAGAAAAAATATGAAAAAGATAAAAGTTTATTTATCGAAGTTGTTTAAAGTTTCCGCAATAGAATTATACCAATTAGGAAACAAAACACCCCATATATGCATCCAAAAAAAGTTTATGATGAGTTATAGATTGAATTATTTCAGAAGTGAGATTATCTTTGATGAAATTGGCTAGCCAAACTTTCACGT
>JALUZN010000323.1 GCA_027011835.1 Draconibacterium sp.
GTTTTTATAAGGTGTCGGTAATATTTTAAACAGTTGTTCATTCTTTAATCGTTGCTTATTTTAATTGCCCTGTTTTTGCAACTGCATCGCCTGGTTTATTATTTCTTGTGCAGCAAATTCAACGTCTTTTATTGTCGTTTCTCTGCCTGTCGAAAACCGGATGGTTCCCATAGCAAAATCGATGGGAATATTCATTGCTTTTAATACTGATGAAATGCTAATATTTTCGGTGTGGCAGGCAGCACCAGCCGAGGCAGCAACATTTTTTAACTTGCCAATAAGCGTATTCGCTTCAATTTTCTTAAACGAAATACTTAATGTGTTGGGAAGACGATTTTTATAATTCCCGTTTATTTTTGTCGATGGAAAAGCTTCTGTTAGAAGTTTTTGAAGATAATCGCGGGTTTCGCTGTAGTGAGCAATGTTTGCCTGCAAATTTATTTTTGCAATTTCGGCTGCTTGTCCCAGTCCGGCAATTTCGAGAACATTTTCGGTACCTGCTCTCCGATTTTGTTCGTGGTTGGCACCGTGAATAAGTTTTTCGAGTGTTATCCCTTTTCGAATGTAAAGAGCGCCGACCCCTTTTGGAGCATACAATTTATGTCCGGCAATACTTAATAAATCAACACCCGATTCGTTTACGTTAACTGCTACTTTCCCCAGCGACTGTGCTGCGTCGGTGTGCATAATAATGTTGTGCAATTTCGCAATTTCCGCAATCTCTTTAATGGGTTGAATGGTTCCAACTTCGTTGTTGGCGTGCATAACCGAAATTAAAATTGTGTCGTGCCGAATGGCAGCTTTTAATTCGTCAATCTTAATGGTCCCGTTTTCATCGACCGGAACTATTGAAATATCGAAGCCATTTTTTTCGAGGTATTTATAAACTTCTAAAACGGCAGGATGTTCTATTGCCGAAGTGATGATGTGATTTCCGCGTGTGCAGTTGGCAAAGGCAACTCCTTTTATCGCATAATTGTTCGATTCGGTTCCGCCGCTTGTAAAAACAATTTCTGATGCATTGCACCCAATTAATCCGGCAACCTGACTTCGTGCTTTTTCAACAGCCAGTTTTGCTTTTACGCCATAACTGTGGGCACTCGAAGGATTGCCAAAATCAGTATATAAAAAGGGCAGCATAGCATCGGCAACCTCTTTTGCAATTGGCGTTGTAGCGTTGTAATCGAGATAAACGGGTTTCATTGTTTAACTTTTTTAATGAATTCCAAAACGGCCAAAGCATTCGTTTCCGGGTCATCTTTTTCAAGATTTATTTCAAATATTTTCTCCGGCCGGCGTTTCGAAATGCCATGATTATAAGCTTTGTCGTAATAAATTAATGTAATGTCGGCAACCGTTTCGAGGTCGTTATTGGCAAGTGCTTTTAGTGCATCTTTTGTGTTTTGGCCGCCCAGTCGTTCTCTTATTTTCTCAACTTGTTGGGCCAGTAATTCTGTGTCGAAATTTCCGTATTCGTTTACAAGGCGTTTTATTCGTTCTTTTTTCGGAACATTAATTTTAATAACTGTTGCTGCCCTCATTTGCTCAAAGAGTGGATTTGGAATGCCACACTTTCCCAATTGCCGGCTTTCGTCTTCAACCCAAATGGGTTTTGTAAAGTCGAATTT
This sequence comes from Draconibacterium sp., assembly GCA_027011835.1. GTDB lineage: Bacteria > Bacteroidota > Bacteroidia > Bacteroidales > Prolixibacteraceae > Draconibacterium. The sequence continues at coordinate 1,629 of JALUZN010000323.1, forward strand.
TTGCCACACGGCCGCCATATTATTTTCGAACTGTTCGTTGGATGGCTGTGGTTTTTGTCCGAGTGGCCCAAAAACAGAGCCTTTATGATGTGCAATTCCTTCAATGTCGAGAAACTGTTCGCCGAGGTTTTGTAACTCTTTTAAAATTGCTGTTTTTCCGCTGCCCGTCGAGCCGCCGAGGATAAAAAGTTTTGCCTCATTCGAAAATTCATTTCGAATAAAATGGCGGTATGCTTTGTATCCTCCCTCGAGCGTAAAAGTTTTAAGGCCAATGGTTTCAAATAGCCAGGCCATACTTGCCGAGCGCATTCCCCCACGCCAACAATGAACCAGTACAGTTCTGTTAACAGCTAGTTTCCGTGCCTGTTTTACAACCTCCGCCATCCGTGGGCCAATGTAATCTAACCCCAGCAGAACAGCACTCTCTTTTCCTTTTTGTTTATAGGTTGTTCCCACCTGTTTGCGTTCTTCGTTGTCGAATAATGGAATATTAACTGCTCCCGGAATGTGTGCCTGCTCATATTCGGCGGGTGAGCGCACATCGATAAGCGGAAATGTCTCGTTTAATTTTAAAAATTCTTCTATTGTTTTTTTTGTTGGCATATACTTCGTTTCAAATTGCAAAGGTATAAATTTATACAGCTCATTTTGGTTTCTATTTTTCAACCGCAAGAAAAATGTTATTAGAAAGGGTAACCAATTGCCAGCGAGAAAATGTACTCGTGAAAAAAGCTGCTATCGTTAAAAATCCATGATTTTGCGCCTGATAGGTAAGGTTTTCTAATTGGAATTGCTCCGTCGAGCCGAATAATAAAATAGTCTAAGTCAACCCGTATTCCTGCGCCTGCACCAATTGCTATATCGCATAAAAAACTGTTGAATTTGAATTTACCTCCCGTCGGCTGGGGTCTTCGTTTATTAACCACACATTTCCGGCATCGGTAAAAAGTGCCCCGTTTATGCGGTACGAAATAGGGAACCGGTATTCGATATTGCTCATTAATTTAATCTCGCCCGACTGGTCGAGAAAACTACCGTTATTTTGCGGGTTGGTTGAGTAATAGCTGCCCGGCCCTATTGAACGTGCGTAAAATGCGCGAATATCCTGGCTTCCTCCGGCAAAAAACTGTTTCGCATAAGGCAATACCGACGAATTCTGATAAGGAACTCCAACGCCAACAATCAGGCGGGTTGCAATCTGGCTCTTTTCGTGAAAATAGATGTAGTACCGAAAGTCATTTTTAATTTTTGTGTATTGTGCAAACGGTATTCCCAGTAATTTATTCGGAGCCGATGCACCGTTTTTGTTCCCCGTTAACGAATAGATGCCTTGCAAAATGTTTCCCGATAAATCTAATTTTGCATTGTAATAAAGGTAGTTCAGTTTCCTTCGTTTCGATTTCGTTGAATAGGTATAGCTGTATTGCGAACCAAAAATAAACTGCTCATTAAAACTTAAAGCAACCTGCGGATATTTTTCTATAAAATCGATAAATTCCTGCGATTGACGAGGTAAATGAAAGTAATCGATTGAAATAGGTTCAACTTTAAATTCTCGTTTTGGAGAGCTTTGCCAGTTGTATCCAAATTTTATTTGAGCCACATTCATTGTATAATACTTTACCCGTTGAAGCGAGTGAAATCCAATGCTTGCATAGGTTTTGGGTACATACCTTTTCGACTGGTTTTGTAAGTTAAAAGGCACGATGAACCGGGGGAATATTAATTTCAAATTTGTCCCGAATACATACGAGTTTAGTCCTAACTCATACTGTTTCCGTTTCGACCGTTTTTGCCATTCAAACCCACCGTCAACTTCCAGAGTCAGGTTTTCGGCTCCTCCAAAAAGATTTAAATGGCTAATTGAGGCTGTTGCTGACGGGCCAAGAAAATCGTTCGATTTTGTCGAAAAATTAACCTCCAGATTTGTTTGAACCGGTTGAAGTGGCTTTAACCTGATATTGGCTGCCAGACTCCTAGATATATTTAAACTGTCGAGCGGACTGTAACTTATATTTATTGTGCTGAATGCACCCAAACCCTGCAAATACTTTATGGTGTTTTCGTGGTCGGTAAGATTGTACTCTTTCCCCGGTGTAATAGAAATACAGTCGGATATAACTTTAGCTTTGAATGTTCCGCTTTTGTCGTAATAAAACGAGTTGTTTATAAAAATAGGCTCTTTTAAATGCGGTTGTTTCTTGCGGCTTTCAATAACAATATTTACCTGGTCGACTTTGTACGGAGCGAACGATTTTTTGGGTATGTTATCTTTTATCAGCAGTTTTAAATCTACCTGTTTGTTTCCCACAGTACTGTCGGCAAAAAACTGTAAATAGTCGGGTTTAAAATAGTAATATCCGCGGTTTCTTATATCTGTTGTTAAACGTTCGCGCTCTTCTTTGAGGTTTTTAAGCCAATAATCGTCGCCCGGCTTAAGTTTTTTGTTTTCGAATGATTTTATAAGAATTGTATCGACCAGATTCTTTCCGCTCGGGATAAACGTAATGTTTCGGTAGGTGTATGCCGGTTTAAAAGTAATCAGGTATTTTGTTCGTGCTTTTTTATCTCCCTTGCCGTAATACTTTATGTGGTAGTTTACGAAGCTGTCGAAATGCCCCATCTCATCTAACTTTTGGTTCATAACTTTGCTGCGTAACTCAGGATTTACCTCTTTTAACAAAACCGGTGGTTGTGCCATTACTTTATAAATATAGTGGCGGGGACCAAAATTTCCCGATGGTTTCATGTAGTTATAAACCAGTAGTTTTGTGCGAGGCAGACCAACAAAAGCACGGTTTGTCTTTACTCTTCCTATCGAATAGAGTTCGTATGCTTTTAACGGTTTGTTTTTTATTTTTCCAAACCCTTTTTGGCGAAACCATGTGTAGGTATATAGCTTTTCGTCGTTGGCTAAAAATTTGGTGTTCGAGCACGACTGAAGTAACAGAATTGCAACAAAGAGTAGAGCGAGCAAATGCCGGTGCTCTTTCTTTGCAAAAAACAGATTTATTGCTATTTGCAACCAGTTCCTACTTATGTTATTCAGTTTTTTCAAAGTATTTACTCGTTTTTCAACTCTTTTTGTTTCGGTTCTTTCCGTTTAAAAATATCCTTAATCGAATCGTATTTTTTACGTATTCGTATGCCGCCGCCTGTTTCAATTAATTCGCCTTCCAGCAGCCCCTCGTATTTATTTTTCATAAAAAACACGCCTCTGTAAGCACCGTCTTTGGTGAGTTTTATCTCCAGCTCCAATTCGTTTTGTACAAATTGCGAATTGCTTTGAAGGGTTTCCTGTGAAGACCAGGCACCAATATTCCCTTTGTAATTTATTTTTGCACGGTCATCAAACATACTTTTCCCGACATTAAAATACAAGTCGCGGTGAAAAACATACTGGCTTGATGAGTTTACATCGAAATACGATTGAACATCAAATTTTAAATCGACAAAATGAATATTATCCGAAATAATCTGATTGAGTTGATTGGCATAAAACTTATCAATTTGTGCATCCATCATATCGGTTGACCCAATAAGCGAATTCCCTTTTGTGTTGAGCAAAAACGACCCTCTTATCATCAGATTTAAAGCATTAATATTGCGCTCTTTATCCGATAGTTGTGCCAATCGCGACGAAACAATTGCATCGGAAGTTACTGTCGAAATATCAAATTTCATTTTTAAATCATTTAAATCGCCAACAAGATGCAACAGAATTTTAAATGTTAAAACTTTGTTGTAGTCGGGTATTAGCCCGTCGGTTGAGGCACGTATCTCGGTCGATGCAATTAAACTTAAATAGGGAGTGGTAATTTTATCCGACATTTTTATGTAACTGTTGGGTTCGAGAACGAAATCTTTAACTTTTACCATTGGAATTGAATAGTGAAGTTTTCCCTTATCAATGTCAATTCTTCCCGAAATAGCGTTGTCTTCTTCGGTTGAGTAGTAATCGAGTGTGCCTTTTATTTCAGCTTCCAGGAAATCTTCTCCGTCTTTTTCGAAATAGAATTTTATTTTTGTTCCGTTTCCAATTTCTACTATCGAATGAATTTTCTCAAAAAGGTTGTTATGATGAAATGTTGCATTGTCTATTAAATCCTGAACAGGTACCGAGTCGTTTTTAAACTGGGTGAATTTAACAATTCCTTTGCTGTTGTTTAAAACCAATTGCTCAGGAATTGTATAAGTAAGATTGGTTTTTCCATCAACTTTTAAATCAGAGTTGAGCAGAAGTTTATTGTTTTTACTGGTTAACGAAAGGTTGGCCTGTGCTTTTAATAACCCGTAAATCAACTCATTATCTTCTTCTTTCGAATTCATTAAAACCATGTCTTGTGAAGTAATTTGTAGATTCGGTTGTATGTTCATTGCCGAATCGAAAGCAACTGTTCCATTAATTTCCGCACCGTAATTTTCATCGTTTTTAATTTTGAATTTATTGAATCGGATTTTATTCTCGACAATCGAAACCTGTTCATTTTCCATTGCAAATCGTCGGTTAAGTGCCTTTATTCCTACCGTTGCTTTTTTAAAATTTAGTTTTCCGTTTACATCTGGGTGACTTTCATTCCCCGTAATTTTTAGTTTTCCGTTTAGTACACCTCCCAAGTCATAAGTGTAATCGTTTAAAAGGTATTCTAATTCGTTAAGTTCGAATCGGTTAATGTTCATGTTTAAGTCGAATGCATCTCCTTCTGAATGAGTGAAATAATTCCCGCTTGCTGTAATATCAATAAATTTGCTGTTAACCGAACTGTTTATTGAAAAACCATTGCTTGTATATTTAAACTTAGGTATTGCCAGATTTCCCATATTTACATCGAAAACCTGTAGGTTCGTAATCGATAAATCTCCGTCGATTTGTGGGGTGGTTTGTTGTTGTGCTATGTTTATATTGGCGTTAATGGTTCCTGTAAGTAACGAATCGATATTTAATAAATTATCGATGCTTCCAAAGCTAAAATCTTTAATTTTTATTGAAATGTTCTCTCTGCTTTTATCAGAATAAACAACAATATTTTGCTTGCCGCTTGTTAAATTTACATTGTCGAAATCTACTGTTTCGGGTGATATTGTAATCTGATTTTTTGGGGCTATTTCCCAAAAATTGTAGTTGAAAATAATGGAGTCGGGATTGATGTTGACAACTGTTTTGTTGTCTGTTGTGTGCAATTTTGTATGAAGATTAAAATATTTTACCGAATTTAAATCGGTAAAACTCAATTCCGATTCAAGTGCCGAATTCTCAAATTCCCCATTAAAAATAAGTTCTCCGTTTATAAACGAGTTATGTATCTTGTTGAGTGCCAATTTGAAATTCAGTTTTTCGGGGTTTATTTTTATGCTTGCAGTAGTGTTGTCGATGTGGCTGTTGAAACTGTTAATATCTGAGATGTCTAGAGTTAGAAATCCATTTTTTAAAACTTCAGAATAGTTCCCCTTAATATCTATTTTACTGAATGGGGGGAGATTTTTTGTCATCATTTTTGTGAAAACATCCTGATAGTCGATAACCGAATTTATTTTAAAAGAGGGGAGACGCAGCGTCGTTGCTTCGTTTTTAGCAGAATCGGTTAAATAGTGGTTGCGTAAATTATCGAAAATTGCCGGTATTTGGGTGATATTTTCATCCATCGCAAACGAAATATTGTTGTACTGGCTTATCATCTCTATCGACGATTTTTTGATGCTGTTTTTTATTATGAATTCAGAATCGGGAATTTTAAATGTGCTGTCGGTTAACGTAAAACGAACCCCGGTAAGTTTTGTTGAAACAGAAAAATTGTGTGTGCTGCTAAAATCGATGGTTGTGTTTGCTTCACCTTCTACCGATTTCGCATCGGGAACAAGTGCCAACGATTCAATGTCGAAATGGCTGGCTTTTAAATATATAGCAAGTTTCTTTTGTTGGTCAGAAATGTCTCCCGTGGCCAATAAGTTGAACAGTAGTTTTTTATCGTCCGAGTTTAACGCGATGTTTAATTTCCCCGAATCAAGTTTACTTGAAAATGTAATTGCTTTAAACGGTGTATCTTTAAAATTTAAACTATCTACCGAAAGGTTAAGCTGCGTAGTGCTTTTCTGTAAATTAGTGCCATTAATTTTCCCGTTTAGTTTGAATGAAATTCCGTTTAATCCCAAATGAGTAATTGTATTTAAATGGTGGGTCGATGCGCTTAAATCTATAGCATAAAAGTCTTTGTTCGTACTTGCTTCAATATTATTTATGGTCACATTCCCAACATTCGATTTTATATTTCCTCTAAACGAGTAATTGTTGTTTGTCCCTTGTAACTGTCCGTCGATTTGCAAAAAACCGGGGAAAGATATGGTTGAGTCGGTGGGCAAGTTAACCGTAATTTTCTCGAAATTATTTTTTGAAATCAGAAGTTTCTGAAGGTTTAATTTTAATTTCGATTGGGTTGAATCTTGTATGTTCTCAACTCTTCCGTCGGCAATAAAAAGAATAGAGTCGAGCAGTTGAACCCTCATGCTTTCAAGGTTAATTAAACTAGGTGTACCATTAACTTTTGTGCTAAATTTAAAACGGCTGTTTTTTGCTTTTCCCGACAAATATTCAATATTATTCAGGTTGTAAACGGTATTAAAATCGTTAAGATTACTGCTGTTAACATCAATAACTGCATCAAACCATTCTCTTCCTTTGTCGAAAAACAGAGGATGGAGTGTTGTTTTAAGTTTGAAATCATATAATCCGTTTTCAGTTTCAATATTTAGTTTATTTACGGCAAAAACCGAATCTATCTGTCCAATATCGGTTTCTAAACGGATAACGTTTAATCCCGACTTCTCTTTAAAACTCAAGTTATCGGTTCTAATTTTAAGCGTGTGTGTATTCATAAAAAAATTAGAAATGCTACCTGAGATATCGTACATATGGAGGTGATAAAAATTAAACAGGTCGGTTGTATCGGGGTGGTCGGTAAAATCGATACTGAATTTCAGGTTGCCTGCATCGGCTTTATTAAAGTCAACGCCCCAGAGTTGGAGTGGTTCAGCTACTTGTTCGGGAATAAATGTAAAGGCAACATTTCCATTGGCCGTGCCTTTGTCGAAAAAAACGTGCCGGTGCCAAACATCAACCAAAACGTCGTTTACTTTTACTTTCTCACCGTCGATAGCCAGTAGCATTCCGCCAACCGAATCGGAATAGTTAATTTTAACTTCATTTAAATTTCCGTTCTCAATAAGAATATTTGCCATTTTAAATGCAGCTGTGTCAATTTGTGCCATTTTGGGGGTCGCTAGCGATTTGTATCCAATTGTCGATTTCGAGGCGTTGAGATTCTTTATCGAAATAATAGAATCTGAATTTATATAACCCAAATCGATGTCCATTTCCCCAATGTCGAGAATTATCTCAAATCCGGTGCTGTCATCGTTTCTGTATTTGTAGTAGCAATTTTTAATCGACAACCGGTTTATTGCAATGTTCCACGGCGAGGATTCGGAACTGTTCTCTGCTTCCGGTAAATTGTTTGTGTCTGGTTCTGCATTGGCAAATAATTTATCGAAATCGCCGTAACTGTTAATTAATTCTATTTTCTGAATGTCTATTTTGTGTTTGAAAAGTGGAAAAATATTTATGTTTACCGAAAAATCATTCAGATAAAAAAGTGTGTCGGCAGCATCTGTTTTTGTGATTAAAATATTTTTTAGTGCCAACTCTTTGGGGAGTTTTAAATAGAAATTGTCGATGGAAACATTTGCATTTAACCGGGTAGAAAGCGATGTTGCTATTTTCTGTTTTATTTTGTCCTGGATAGCAGGTATTTGAATGACAAACTTAAAAACAAGTACAAGCAAGAAAATAGTAACGAAAAATATTCCGCCAAATTTTACTACTCTCTTTAAAATTGTTTTATAGTTTATTTGCACCAAAAATCGCTTTATAAATTTAGGTTTCAGATTGTATATACAGTTAACAGCCGTTTTTGTTTAATGCGAAATTAATTTTCGTAGTTTAACTTATTGCTGCTAATTTAGACATATTACAAAATAACCTCTATTTTTTAGCGATGAACCCCTGAAGGCAGGGAGTTAATGTGTTCATGTAAAATACTCAATCTGAAAAACGATGTGGTTTGAGGATATTTGTCTACCCATACAAAATGGCATAAACTCAAGTTATGTACAAGCATTTAGAACTACAATATTATTTTTTAACGCCCTCGAAAAATTTGTGATTTTAAGGTGTAAGATTTCTGTTGTTAATAAAAAAATGGTGATTAAAAACCATATTTAATTATCTTTGGTCAAACTTCAGTGGTTAAGTTAGAATATGGAAAATTTTATTGTTTCAGCACGAAAATACAGACCCGATACATTCGAATCGGTAATTGCACAAAAGGCAATAACTAACACGTTAAAGAATGCCATAAAGAGCAATCAACTTGCGCATGCATATTTGTTCTGCGGGCCGCGTGGTGTAGGAAAAACAACCTGTGCACGTATTTTTGCAAAAACCATAAATTGCAGCAACTTAACTTCCGAGACAGAAGCTTGTAACGAATGCGAATCGTGTGTTTCGTTTAACAGCAGCCGCTCGTTTAATATTCACGAGTTGGATGCAGCTTCGAATAATTCAGTCGACGATATTCGCAATCTCACCGACCAGGTTCGCATTCCTCCGCAAATGGGAAGATATAGTGTGTATATTATCGACGAGGTTCATATGCTGTCGGCACAAGCTTTTAATGCATTCTTAAAAACGCTTGAAGAACCGCCGAATCATGCAATATTTATTTTGGCAACCACTGAAAAACATAAAATAATACCAACCATTTTATCGCGGTGTCAGATTTTTGATTTTAACAGGATTGGAGTTTCCGACATCACGTCGCATCTCGAGTATGTTGCAAAAAGCGAAGGTGTTGAGGTTGAAAGTGAGGGGCTGAATGTTATTGCGCAAAAGGCCGACGGTGCTATGCGCGATGCACTCTCTATTTTCGATCAGATTGTTAGTTTCTCTGGGAAAAAGGTTACTTACAAAGATGTAATTACCAACCTAAATGTGTTGGATTACGATTACTATTTCAAACTGGTTGACCAATTCTTAAAAAATGATGTTACCCAAGTATTGTTAACCTTCGACGATATTTTAAGCCATGGTTTCGATGGTCACCATTTTATTAACGGCCTGAGTAACCATTTGCGCGATTTACTGGTTTGTAAAGACCCTGCAACAGTGCAGCTTTTAGAGGTTGGCGGCGAAATAAAAGAACAGTATAAACAGCAGGCCGAGTTAGCCGGTAGTGATTTCTTGCTCGATGCATTACAAATTAGTAACGAATGCGATTACCAATATAAATTAAGTCAGAACAAACGACTGCTGGTTGAACTTGCAATTATTAGGATAGCTCAACTAACCTTAAAAAAAAAATAGTTGACACATCGGATGACGATGTTTTGGAACCTATTTTTTCAGGAAAAGATTTACCCGAAGAGAACATTCCCAAAGAGAAAATTGTTGCTCAAACACCGCAGCCTCCTGTTCGTAAAGAGCCTGAACATCAAAAGCGCATTGTAAAACGAACACCCAAAGCTATTCATACCCCATCGATTAAAGCGGCATTAAAAGGCGAATTTAAAGACGAAAAAGAGGCAGTTTCTGCAATCGACCAGTTTAAGCAACATACAAAAGCCGACGAAACCGAAGAGTTTACTGTTGCCGATTTAACGGCAAAGTGGAAAGAATATTTGGTGCGGCTCGAAGATCGTCCGAATTTACAGTCGACACTATCGAATGTTCCTGAACTAAAAGAGAACGCACAATTGTATCTGGAACTCGATAATTCCATTCAAAACGACCTGGTTAATTCTATTAAACCGCAGCTGGTTTCGTTTCTGCGTCGCGAGTTGAAAAACTCGAAAATAGAACTGGTAACAAAAGTTACCGAGAAAGTGAAAAATAAAATTATTTATACCGACACCGATAAATTTGAAGCGATGGCTAAGAAAAATCCCAACCTTATAAAACTAAAGCAGAAGTTTAATCTTGATTTTGGCGAAGTTTAAATTTTAGCTTGAATTACCTTTCCGAAATTTCGTCGGTTTCCTTTTCGAAAAAACTAAAATTTACTTTCCCGTAGTTTCTAATCTCCTTAAAATAGTTGTGGTTCGAAAAATTATACTCTTTTGGATGTTCTAAAATAAAGAGGCCGTTTGGGGCAAGAATATTGGCATTTAGAATTGCGTCGGGAACATTCTCGAAGTTGCGAAGATTAAACGGAGGATCGGCAAAAATAAAATTGAAATGAATCGGGCAGGTTTTTAAAAATCTAAATACATCGGATTTAAATACTGTGGCGTTTTCAATTTTCAGTGCATCAACTACTTCTAAAATAAACCGGTAATGGTTAACGTCTCCTTCAACAAAAGTTGCCTCTTTACAGCCGCGACTTAAAAACTCGTAACCCATACTTCCGGTTCCCGAAAAGAGGTCGAGTACCGTTTTCTCTTCGAAAATATAACGGTTTTCGAGAATATTAAATAGTCCCTCTTTAGCAATATCGGTTGTAGGGCGTGCCTTGAATTTTTTATTCGGTCTGAAAATTCGTCCGCTGTATTTTCCTCCAACAATTCTCATTCAATAATAATTTATTTATTTACTTCTTCAACACCAAGAAACGATACCAGTCGAAGGTTCTGAATGGTTGAAAATAGGGGAGAAGAGCTTTTTCTGTTTCTGAATATTTCTCTTCAGTTTCGGTAATAAACAATTCTGTTTCTGCCGGTTTTATGTTGTGTTGCTTTAAGATAGAAAGTACGTAGAAAACAACATCGGTTGCATGCGCCATTTTAAAGTTGTTGGCAAGCAATATTTTATCTGGTGTAAAAAGAACTGTAAAAAAGCTGTTTTTATTGAAAAGCAAAATTAATCCGTTCTTTTTCTTAATCTTAGGAATGTGATTTAAAATTGTTTTTACCGGATGAATTATTTCGCATTCTCCAATTTTATCCTGAATAACTTTGTTTAATCCCTCGGGAAGTGTAAATAGTAGCCGGGTCTTAAAAGTGCTTATGCTGTTTACTGCAATTTCAGTTTCTTCATCTTCGTTAAACAACAAATTCGAGATTTCTGTTTTTAATGTTTCTTCGAAATACTCGTCCGGAATAAGAGAAAATCCTTCGCTAAAAACAACAATACTTGTTTTGCTGAATGGTCTTTGCAGAATATCTTCCGACTCAATCCACTCGGCAAAGTGGCGCGAAATTAGCCTGCTGCTACTTATTTTTTGCTGAATAGTTTTCGATGCAACCGGCTGATTATTTGAAAGGATTAAAAAAGAAAATCCATCCGGGCGAACCCGAATGGATAATATATATTCATATGTTTTTTCTATATCGAACAACAAGGTGTCGGTCGCTAATTTATGCATTTGCTTTACTCCCAGTTACCTGCATTGTTAACCGTTTCGGTAAGCGAACCAACTCGTAGCCCGGGGTACTTTTCGTTCGTTCTCGCTCGGTCGTTTAAGTTAATTACCAGCTGCCGGTCGAGCCCTCGCAAAATAACATTGTTATGTGCTTTGGCTTCAAATACCGGAACTTTTATTCCCGACCCTGTAACAATAACTGTTGCTCCCAAATGAAACTCGCTGGGTTCTCCGGGTACCGGGACAAATTTTAAACTTTTAGCATCGAATGTTTTTGGGAAAACCGATCCTAAAACACTTTCGCGAATAGTATCTCGAATAATTAATCCCATCTCAATTGCTTTTCTTCTGCTAATTCCTGCATCCATCATACTATCGGTAAGCTGGCCGATTTTACGAATATTCTTTACCGAGTCGGTAAGAACAAAGTTAATTAGTGTATCCCAGCTTCCTGTAAATTTACCATAAACATCTTTGTATGCGAGCTCAGCTTTTCTGATGTCTTTCAATCGGTTTACTGTAGCTTCGTAACGCGCTTTTTTCGCTTTTTCGAACTTAATAGGGCGGTTAACGCTTTGAAAGATAAAATAGGTAATTACAATTGCAGCAATAACAAGTAAAATTTGTAATACGGTTCTCATTTTTATAATTTTAATAAGTATATTTCTAGTTGCATGCAAATTTATAAAAAAAAATAAATTAGCTTCGTTTACCGAAAGTTATTTTACCAAGTATGATTAAAAATCATTTAAAAAATATTTTAACTCAAAATTTGCCTTTTCATCCTACCGGTTGTCAACAGGGCTTAATCGATGTTTTATCCGAATATATCGTGTCGCAAGAGCCCAATCAAATTATGTTGATAAAAGGTTATGCCGGAACCGGAAAAACAACTATGGTTTTCTCTTTAACACAAGCGCTTGCATCCCTCAAAATTCGTTCCGTTTTGTTAGCGCCAACAGGAAGAGCAGCAAAAGTAATGGCCGGATACAGCAAAATGCCTGCATTTACTATTCATAAAAAAATTTATCGTCAAAAATCTTCCGATGATGGAATGGGAAAGTTCTCGTTAGATAAAAATTTATTTAAGAACACCTATTTTATTGTCGACGAAGCTTCGATGATTTCGAACGAGCTAAATGAGAATTCGGTTTTTGGTAGTGGCCGGTTGTTAGACGATTTGCTGGAATATGTTTATTCGGGCGAAAATTGCCGATTGGTTTTGGTTGGAGATACCGCTCAGTTGCCTCCGGTAAAATTAAATATTAGTCCGGCTTTGGAAGCTGCTACGTTAGAGTATTATGGTTTTACGGTAAAAGAGGTGGAGTTAAAAGAGGTGGTGCGGCAGGAATACGATTCGGGAATTTTATTTAATGCCACAAAAATCAGAGACCGAATAGGCAGCTCGAACGAAGAATCAGGTTTTTTTCGGGTTGATGTAAATTCATTTCCCGATGTAGAACGCGTTTCAGGGGAAGAGTTAATAGAAACCATTTCGGGAGCTTACGATAAATATGGGCTGTTTGAAACAACCGTGGTAACACGCTCGAACAAAAGGGCAAATTTATTTAACAAAGGAATTCGTGGGTCGATTTTATACAAAGAGAATGAAATTGAAAAGGGCGATTTGTTGATGATTGTTAAAAATAACTACTTCTGGATGAATGATGATATGGAACTCGATTTTATTGCCAATGGCGATATTGCAGAGATTGTTGCCATTTCGGGATACGAGGAGGTATACGGATTCCGGTTTGCAAACGTGAGTCTGCGTTTTATTGATTACGATAATGTTGAAATTGATTGTAAAATATTTTTAGAAACTCTTGAAATAGAGTCAGCCTCATTTTCAAGCGAGCAAAACCGAAAACTTTTCGATGCCGTTGCAGAAGATTATATGGAGATAGGAAACAAACGTAACCGTTGGAAAAAGATTAAAGAGAATCCGTACTACAATGCATTGCAGGTAAAATTTGCCTATGCAATTACTTGTCATAAAGCGCAGGGAGGGCAGTGGAAAAGTGTGTTTGTCGACCACGGTTATGTAACCGAAGAGATGTTAAATACCGAGTATTACAGGTGGTTATACACGGCATTTACACGCCCAACGGAAAAACTGTATCTGGTTAATTTTCATAAAAATTTTTTCGAAGGCGAGGATTCTTAATTCAACTGTATTCAACTCTGACCGGTTTTGGAGGGAAATATCTGATTTGAGAGAATAATTGACTAACAGTAGGAACAGATTACTTTATGTTTTGCTGATGATTTTATATGTTTTTCCCTCCTCGACTGCTTCGCAATTTTCGAAAAAAGTACGTGCTTCGTTTTCAAAAAGCGATATATCGTTGTATCGCGCTGAAAAATGGCCAATAATTAGTTTTTTTGCATTGGCAAGTTTTGCAATTTTTGCAGCATCAATTGCGGTCGAGTGCCTTGTTTTTGTGGCAAAGTCGCGCATCTCTTCCGGAAATGTTGCTTCGTGGTACAATAAGTCCACATATTTAATCACCTCAACAATCGGCTCGTGGTAGGCTGTATCGGTACAAAAGGCGTATGAACGTGGATGGGGTGGAGGAGTAGTAAGCTTTTTGTTTTGAATAATCTCTCCGTTTTCAGTAGTGAAATCTGCTCCCTCTTTAATCTTTTTTATCTGCGCAATGGGAATGTTGAACTGCTGAATAGCCTCTTTTTTTATGTTGGCTTGTTTTTTCCTCTCCTTAAATAAAAAACCACACGTTGAAATGCTATGATTTAGCGGAAACGAAAAAACTTCGACACGTTTGTCGGAATAAATTTTCTGTTTTTTCTTAAAGTTTAGAGGATGGAAAATCAACTTAACATTCATCTCTCCTTTTATAAAATTGAGTTGGGGCTGAATTAATTCTTTTAATTCAGAAGGAGAATAGATATGAATCTCAGTTTTTAGTCCCAGTAAATTTAGGGTTGAAATTAATCCGATTAATCCATAGTAATGGTCGCCGTGCAGATGCGAAATGAAAATGTGTTTGATTTTGCCGAATCCGATTTTTAACCGGCGCAGTTGTATTTGTGTTCCTTCTCCACAATCGATTAAAAAAAACCGCCCAAGTATATTTAATACCTGGGCGGTTGGATATCTCTCGGATGTAGGTAATGCTGAGCTACTTCCTAATATGGTCAATTCAAAAGGCATTCCTTATTACAGGGTTTCCTTTTTTTTCAATAAATCTTTTGCCTCTTCGGCAGTTCCGGTAATTAGCAGAACTGTGTTAAGCATCGAAATATTAACTAAATTTTCCACATCGGGCTGAAGACCACACAAAACAAATGTCCCTATTGAATCTTCGCATAACCGATTGGCAACCAAAACAGCTCTCAATCCAGACGAATCGCAATAATTGCAACTGCTTAAATCGAGAATGATGTTTTTTTCACCTTCGTTATTCACAACAACCAACTTCGATTTTAAATCGGGCGCATTGTTTGTGTCAAGCCTGTCGGAATTTACTTTTATTAAAGTATGATTTCCGTTCTTTTGAATTTCGAATTCCATTATCTAATCAATTTACGAAATTCTTCTGGAAATTACCAAATTCTGGCTTATTTATCTTTTTTCTCTTTTTCCTCCATTTTCGATTTCAATGCAGCTAAGTCACTGATATCTCCCAATGTAGTCTTTTCGATGTTGTCACTAACCGATTTCATAGCTTTTTTGTTCGAACGCGATTGCGTTTTACGTTTAGCTCCCTCTTCGGCACGTTTTACATCTTCAAAAATTCTTGAGTGCGATACAATAATTCTTTTTGCTGACTTGTTGAATTCGATAACTTTGAAATCGAGTTTTTCGTCTTGTTTAACCGATGTTCCATCTTCTTTAACAAGGTGGCGGGGTGTAGCAAAACCTTCAACACCGTATGGAAGTGCAATAACAGCACCTTTGTCCATTAAATCAACCACTGTTCCTTCGTGAATTGAATCGGGTGTGAAAATTGTTTCGAATACATCCCATGGATTTTCTTCGAGTTGTTTATGACCTAAACTTAATCTGCGGTTATCTTTATCGATATCGAGAACAACTACTTCAATGGTTTCGCCAATTGCAGTAAATTCCGATGGGTGTTTAATCTTTTTCGTCCAGCTAAGGTCCGAAATATGAATTAAGCCATCAACTCCTTCTGCAATTTCAACAAATACTCCAAAGTTTGTAAAGTTGCGAACGGTAGCTTTATGCTTACTTCCAACCTGGTATTCTGTATCAATTTTCTCCCATGGATCGGGTTTCAATTGCTTAATACCGAGCGACATTTTACGCTCTTCGCGGTCTAATGTAAGAATTGCAGCTTCTATTTCGTCACCCACTTTCAGGAAGTCTTGTGCGCTTCTCAGGTGCTGGCTCCACGACATTTCTGAAACGTGAATTAAACCTTCAACTCCCGGAGCAATTTCAACAAATGCACCATAGTCGGCAATAACAACAACTTTGCCTTTAATTTTGTCGCCAACTTTTAAATTTGCATCCAAATTATCCCATGGGTGCGGAGTAAGTTGTTTTAATCCTAAAGCAATACGTTTTTTGTCATCATCAAAATCAAGAATTACAACATTCAATTTCTGATCTAATTCAACAATTTCGGTTGGGTGCGAGATACGTCCCCACGAAAGGTCGGTAATATGAATAAGTCCGTCAACACCGCCAAGATCCATAAATACTCCGTATGAAGTAACGTTCTTAACAGTTCCTTCAAGAACTTGTCCTTTTTCGAGTTTAGCAATAATCTCTTTTTTCTGTTGTTCGAGTTCAGCTTCGATAAGTGCTTTGTGAGAAACAACAACGTTACGGTATTCCTGATTAATTTTAACCACTTTGAATTCCATTGTTTTTCCAACAAATACATCGTAGTCGCGAATGGGTTTAACATCGATTTGTGAGCCGGGCAAGAATGCTTCAATTCCGAAAACATCGACAATCATACCTCCTTTGGTACGGCACTTAATGTATCCCTTAATAATTTCGCTGTTTTCGAGCGACTCGTTAACACGCTCCCATGAACGGGTGGCACGTGCTTGTCGGTGCGACAGAATCATCTGTCCTTTTTTGTCTTCCAGACTTTCGATGTAAACATCAACTTTGTCGCCAACTTTTAAGTCGGGGTTGTAGCGGAATTCGTTTAAACTCACAATTCCGTCAGATTTGTAACCTATATCAACAACAACTTCGCGTTTGTTTAACGAAATAACAGTTCCTTCCAAAACTTCTTTTTCCGAAACGGTGTTTAATGTGCTGTCGTACAAGTTTGCAAGTTCTTCTCTCTCTTTTGCAGAGTAAGTGTCAACATTGCTTTCAAGGCTGTCCCAATCAAACTCTTCTTCGGCGGGTGCCTCTTCTTTTGTTTCAACCGGAGCTTCTTTTTTTGTTTTTTTAGCAGCTTTAGGTTTCTTTTCAGCAACAACTTCTTCGGTTGCAGCTTCTTTAATTTCTTTGGTTGCTTCTTCAGCAACTTTTTCTTCTTTTGGTGCCTCTTCGGCAACAGCTTTTTCAGCTGTTTCTTCAGCAACTGCTTCAACTTTCTTTTTTGTTGCAGCTTTTTTTGCTTTTTTCTCTTCTTGAACGGGGGCTTTTTTTACCTCCTCTTCAATAATCTCTTTTTTCTTTTCAGTCATGTAATTCTTAATAAATTAATGAGTTAGACAATATATTTGTTTTTAAATAGCGCGCAAAAATAGAACTTTATTCAAATATTTCAAAGGTTTTGTGTAAATAAATGAGTTTTAAGCAGATAAATTAAAATTAAAAAGGGGGTGTGTTCTGCAACTGCTATTAATAAACCGGTTCAATTGTAAATGTAAACTGATAATTTTTTGCCGGAACCGAATATTCAGGATAGGGGCGTGCTCCCCAGGAGTTGTCGCCGGCAACTCCCATCATTTTCAGGTCGGTGCAAATAAATACTCCATCTTTTTTTACAATGTCGTTTGTGTGCCTGAAATCGTTCATGTCTTCCATATCGAAATCTTCGATTGGGTTGTGCAGTGCCGAGAAACCGACAAGCGGTTTGCCGGAAACACGAATTCCCATTCCGTTTCGATTGCGCAATTCGAACCAGCGAACATCGGTTTTATAACCGTTTTCTTGTGGACGTACATATTTAAAATACTGGTCGGCAACTTTTCCCGAATAAACTCCCACAAATGCACTGCGGTTTCTATCAACATAGTTTTCGTGTGGTCCGCGACCAAAATATTTAAGGTTGTCGAAATTAACAGGAAGTTCCCAGCGCATACCAAAACGAGGCATATCCGGCAGTTTTTCTTCACTGGTTTCGAATGTGCTTGTAACTTTTATTCTTTCGTTGCCTAAAATCGCGTAACTAACTGTTCCGGTAGATTTTACTTTTTCGAAATTATATTGTACTGTAATATCGATTTCGTTTTTTGATACCTGATTTACTTTAATGTTTTCCGGTTTTATTTCGCGCGAAACTTCACGCCAAACGCCCAGCCGCTTTAACATCCGGTTTCCTTTGTCGTTATCGTTTGCCGGTCGCCAGAAATTTATTTGTGGCCCTTTTTGAATTAATTCAATTCCGTTTACCTCGAACGATGAAATTGTACCTGTTGTTTTATTGAAAATAACCGAAAATTTATTGCCGGTAACCTCAATTTTATTGTCAGCTTCTTTTAAGGTTAAAGTGCCAGTATTATTTTCTTCTCCTCTTTTTGTCGATAAATTCAATTTAAATTGGTCGTGTGCTACTTCAAAATCGGCTTTTCTGAATGGTTTATCTTTTTTTAGTTTAACCGAGAAATCGATAAAGTATTCAACACCCGGTTTGGGAGCCATTCTCGGCATTGGTATTTGTATCACTTTGCTTTCGTGGGGCTTTAAGTTAAAACCGGATAAAACTCCGTTTCGTTCGGGTTTTCCGTTTGCTGAAATTACCCAACTTATTTCGTAGTCGCTTAAATCAATAAAATCGTGAAAATTAGTTATTTTATAGCCACCGTCGGCTTCTGCAAATCGAATGTATTGGTATGCATATTTTATCTCCCACATTGCAGGGTGGGGAGTGTAATCGGCCGAAATAATTCCATTGTCGACAAAGTTATGGTCGCTGGGCATATTTTCTCCATAATCGCCGCCGTAAGCCCAGAACTCTGTTCCGTCGGCTGCTTTTTTTACAAGTGCCTGGTCAATCCAATCCCATATGTAACCGCCTTGCAGTTGGTTGTTTCCCTCTTTGTAAACAACATCCCACCAGTCGACTAAATTGCCGTTACTATTTCCCATTGCATGCGAATATTCGCTCGATATTAACGTTTTTGTTTGGCGTTTCGAAGCATATTTTTTTAGGGAATTAACGCTTGGATATTGCGGGCAAAAAATATCGGTATTGTCGCCCATAATTGCGCGTTCGTAATGAACAGGACGCGAAGGGTCGAGCTCTTTAATTGCTTTGTATGCAGCAGTAAAATTTACTCCGTCGCCGGCTTCGTTTCCCATCGACCAAACCACCACGCAAGGATGATTTTTGTCGCGTTCAATCATTCGTTTAATTCTGTCGACGTGTGCCAGTTCCCACTTCGGATTTTTAGCCAGCGAATGTTCCCCGTAATACATTCCGTGCGACTCTATATTTGCTTCGTCTGTTACATACAGACCATACTTGTCGCACAACTCGTAAAACCGTTCGCAGTTGGGGTAATGACTTGTGCGTACTGCATTTAAATTAAATTGCTTCATTAGTGCAATCTCTTTTATCATGTTCTCTTCGCTAATTACGTGGCCGTTATATTGGTCGTGTTCGTGGCGATTTACCCCTTTTATTAATACCGCAACGCCATTAATTTTAAAAATGGTATTGTCTATTTCTACCTTTCTAAAACCTATTTTCGACGAAACGGCCTCAATGGTTTCTCCATTCGAATTTTTAAGACTTATAACCAGCGTATATAAATTTGGAGTTTCTGAGGTCCACTTTTTGGGCTCGGTAATTGTTTTTGAAAAGGTAAGTTTTAACTCTGTTTTTTTGTTGATTTTTGCCTCCTGCTCGTCGCCAGCTATTTCCGAATTTTTTGCATCGAAAATTTTGTATTGAACTTTGTAGTTTCCTGAGCGTAATTTTTCAAATTGATTCTTTAAATCGACATCCAGCGTAAACTCTCCGTTTTTATACGCTGTGTCTAAACTTGCATGGGCAAAGAAGTCGCGAATGCGCACATTTGGTGTCGAGTAAATAAATACGTCGCGCTCAATACCACTGATTCTCCAGAAGTCCTGGCATTCGAGATAAGAGCCGTCGGACCAGCGGTAAACTTCGAGCGCCAAAACATTATCTCCTTTAACTAAATAGTTTGTAATGTCCCATTCTGCCGGAATTTTACTTCCTTGACTATAGCCAACTTTTTTCCCATTTACCCAAATGTAAAATGCCGATTTTACGGCTCCAAACTGAATAAAAACCCGACGGCCATCCCAGTTTTCGGGAACAGTAAAAGTACGCCGGTACGAACCAACCGGATTATAGTCGGTTGGTACTTGCCCCGGATTGGCGGGATATATTTTATCGATAAATTTTATTTGTTCCGAAACCGGATGTTTATAATCTGCAAATTCGTATTGATGATTTACATAAATTGGAATTCCGTAACCTTGCATTTCCCAGTTGGCGGGTACCGGAATATTATCCCAGGCCGAAACATCAAAATTGGGCTTATAAAAGTCAACCAGCCGGTCTGCCGGTTTTCGTACCCAGTTGAATTTCCATATTCCGTTTAAACTTTTATAATAAACCGACTGATTTCGTTTTTGTGTTAACGCTTCGTTTATTGTTCTGAAAGGAATAAAAGTGGCATGGGTTGCCTCTTTATTCTGGTTAATCATTTTTGGATTTTCCCAGTCGGGAAGCTGTTCTTTTGCATTCGAAACAGTTGATAGAAACAAAATAAATGAGAATAAAAATAGATATTTCATAAGTATACAATTAAATTAAAACACTGTAGCTCAGACAGATAGACATACAAGTCGAAATTGTAATTCTTGACCCATGGAACTCGCATGCACAATTTATACATAAACTTTTGTGTTGTGTCGACCATGCTCGTTTCATTTGTGTGATTAAATTAAGATATTGTAATTCAGAAAGATAAGTGTATGAGTCGAAATTGTGATTCTTAATCCTTGAAACTTGCATGCACAATTTATACATAAACT
>JALUZN010000324.1 GCA_027011835.1 Draconibacterium sp.
TCATTCACAATCCCCGGGATAAATCCCGGGGCTATTAATATTTTGCCGCCACAAATTCACAGATTTTTTAAATCAATATTCGAAATTCGTTAATCGGAATTCAAAAAAATAAAAATGAATGTCGAATGATGAATATCGAATATCGAATGTTGATGGAAAAGAGATTTAAAAATCATGATTCTGCCATAAACGCACCTTTGAGGAAATTTGCTTTTTATTTTGCGGTGCGTGCAGTGTTTTCGCTTTTTGCAGCTTTTGTGGTCGCACCTTTTTGCTTCGTGCATTCCAATCCCCGGGATAAATCCCGGGGTTATTAATATTTTGCATCTACGGTGCAAATTCTTTTTGCAGGTTATGCTCTCGCTTCCCGCAAGGGTATGACTAATCATTCGAAGTTTTTATGACAAACGAACATCCCAAAATTATAAGCCATAGATTCACAGATATTTTAAATCGGAATTTGCAATTTTTTGTGGTCGCTGTGTTGAAGAAATATCCTTTGCCGTTGGATTTATCCAACGGTAAACAGACAACCCAACAATATCGGGCTTCAGCCCATATTCTAAACAAGTTGGGCTAAAGCCCGATTTTTTGTTCATTCTCAATCCCCGGGATAAATCCCGGGCTACAAATATTTTGCCGCCACAGATTCACAGATTTTTTAAATCAATATTCGAAATTCGTTAATCGGAATTCAAAAAAATAAAAATGAATGTCGAATGATGAATATCGAATATCGAATGTTGATGGAAAAGAGATTTTAAAATCATGATTCTGCCATAAACGCACCTTTGAGGAAATTTGCTTTTTATTTTGCGGTGCGTGCAGTGTTTTCGCTTTTTGTAGCTTTTGTGGTCGCACCTTTTTGCTTCGTGCATTCCAATCCCCGGGATAAATCCCGGGGCTATTAATATTTTGCATCTACGGTGCAAATTCTTTTTGCAGGTCATGCTCTCGCTTCCCGCGAGGGTATGACTAATCATTCGAAGTTTTTATGACAAACAAACATCCCAAAATTATAAACCACAGATTCACAGATTTTTTAAATCGGAATTTGCAATTTTTTGTGATCACTGTGTTGAAGAAATATCCTTTGCCGTTGGATTTATCCAACGGTAAACAGGCAGTATAATTCCCGAAAACCTAAATAGATTGAGTATAACCAATTAATAAATTTCTAAATTTGCGCCGGAGTTGTACCAACATCAACGAAATTATAAAGAACTATTATGCTAAAAAAACTCGGCAACTTTTTACGAAAAAAAATCCTTTTGGTCATATTTATCGGGTTCATTCTCGGAATATTTGCAACAATTTACACACACAAAGCAATTGAAACCACTTCAACCAACGAGTCGTGCGAAGCGTGTCACGTACATCCGCATGTATTTAATTCGTGGAAACTTTCGGTTCACTACGACAATCGCGTAGGAATGCATGTTGGGTGTGTCGATTGCCATTTACCACCAAAAGGGCACGGATATTTAAAAGAGAAAATTAAAGCATCTTCACGCGATATTTACAGTTACCTGGTAAAAGACAGTGCCGATTTTAACTGGGAGGCAAAATCGACACTTGAAGAGGCACAACATTTTGTTTATAAAGAGTCGTGCATTAAGTGCCACGCCAATCTTTTCCCTTTAACATTAAACAAAGAGGGACAGGCAGCACATCTTTACTATTCGCAAAACGAAGACGATTTACGCTGTATAAATTGCCATTTAAATGTGGGGCACTACAACCCAAATGCCATACATGCCAAAAATGTTGAATTTGGAAATGCGGGAGAAAAAAACCGGGAGAAATACACAGCTGCAGCCACAGTTACAAAATTTGAAGATTTTACCGAAACTATTCCGGGAACCACCATTTCGTTTAATATGAAAGCAATTCCCGGTGGAAGTTTTAAAATTGGAAGTCCGGCAAACGAACCATACCGGAAACCTGATGAAGGGCCGCAAAAAGAGGTTAAATTAAGTCCGTTTTTTATGGCCGAAGTTGAAATAACCTGGGATACTTATCTGGCATTTTACAGTGCAACTGCAGCCGAAGGACGCACAACCGACACAGAAGGTTCGCGCACCCAAAATGCCGTCGACGCCATTACAGGCCCTACTCCTCCATACGGGCAACCCGACCAAAACTGGGGACTGGGCAGCCGTCCGGCAATTACAATGAGCTACCATTCGGCCGAAACATTTTGTAAATGGTTATCGAAAGTTACCGGAAAAACCTACCGTTTACCCACCGAAGCCGAATGGGAATATGCAGCACGCGGAGGAACGGAAACTCCTTTCTTTTTTGAAGGAGATCCAAAAGATTTTGGGGAAAAAGGATTTTTTGGAAAACTGTTTGGAAACGACGATAATAAGATTGATAATTTTGTAATCTATAAAGCAAACAGCAATTTAAAGACTGCCAAACCGGAGGCTGTTGATGCAAATCCATTCGGGCTAAAAAATATGCTTGGAAATGCCGAAGAGTACTGCTCTGACTGGTATTCGGAAAATGCTTACGAAAAACTTCGCAATGGTGCAGTTAACCCGAAAGGGCCGGCAACAGGAAAAGAACATGTAATTCGTGGAGGTTCGTTTAAAAGCGATATAGGCGAAGTAAGAAGTGCTGCACGCGACTTTACCAAAAGTGTGGAATGGATGAAAACCGACCCGCAAATGCCCAAAAGTATTTGGTGGCTTTCAGACTGTAATTATGTTGGTTTTAGGGTTGTTTGTGAATTTAACAATACTAGCAGCCCAAAAACAGAAAATAATTAATACATTTAGTAAAAAAATCAGATAGTACATTTTATCATGGGCAACAATAATTTTTCGAGAAGGAAATTTTTAGCAAGTGCTGCCACAGTAGGAGCAGCAGGAGCAATGGGAGTAGGCACTTTATCATCGTGCACATCAGGAGGAGAAAGTGCCGGAAGAGGAGCAACTGCAGCATGTGATTGGGTTAAAAGAGATTTGAAATTTCCTCCTTTGTTAGATACCGTTCCCGATGGTAAAATATTAAAAGCAGGTGTAATTGGTTGTGGTGGTCGTGGTTCGGGTGCTGCAATTAATTTCTTAGATGGTGGAGGAAAAACCGTAACAATTACTGCACTTGGCGATGTTTTCGACGACCGTTTAGACAGCTTAAGAAAGAAACTACTGAACCACGAATCGAAAACTGAAATTGCCGATGAAAACTGCTTTATTGGTTTCGATGCTTACGAAAAAGTTCTTAATTCGGGTGTTGATATTGTTATTTTAGCTACTCCGCCAAAGTTTCGTCCACAACAATTCGAAGCTGCAGTAAAAGCACGGAAACACGTTTTTATGGAAAAACCGGTTGCTGTCGACCCGGTTGGAGTTCGACAAATAATTGCAGCAGCTAAAATGGCCGATGCCGCCGGACTTAAAGTGGTTACCGGAACACAACGCCGGCATGAATTAAGCTATATAAATCTGATAAAAGAGCTAAACGACAACAATGGAATTGGTAAAATTACCGGTGCCAATGTTTATTGGAACGGCGGTAAATTATGGCATAGAAACAATAAGCCCGATTGGAGTGAAATGGAGTGGATGATTCGCAACTGGGTAAACTGGACCTGGCTTTCGGGCGACCACATTGTAGAACAGCACGTTCATAACTTAGATGTTGCCAACTGGTTTATAGGAAAACACCCAACAAAAGCTCTCGGTTTTGGCTCGCGTCAACGCCGAGTCACCGGCGACCAATACGACAATTTCAGTATCGATTATGTGTACGACGACGGAATGCATATACACAGTATGTGCCGCCAAATTAACAGTTGCACAAATGGCGTTTACGAAATTTTTCACGGAACAAAAGCCATTGCAACTACTGTTGGTCACCGTCCGCAAATTATCGATTCGGAAGGCAACCAACTGTTTTTGGCTGAAAAAGCCGAAATCAGTCCTTACGTACAAGAACATAAAGATTTAATTACCTGCATCCGCCAGAATATTCCGTTTAACGAAGCCGAACAAACTGCTCTTTCGGTAATGACCGCAATAATGGGTCGTGTTTCGGCATACACCGGAAAAGAGGTAACATTTGAAGAGATGATGAACTCGGACATGAAACTGGGCCCTGATAAGTACATTATGGGAGATATTGGTTATATGGCCAAAGCAAAAGTTCCGGTTCCGGGTACACTCGAAAGAAAAAAATAGAATTGAATCTTCGTATTTTAAAAGAAGGTTTGCAATCAATTCGTAATTAAAACCATTGTTCGTCTACCAACGAATGGTGGTTTTTTATTAATTTTGAATTTTTATTAAAATATTATGGAACAATACAGTACACGACAAAATAAAATCTCGAAGCTGGTACAGCGCGAAATGGCCGATATTCTTTTAAAACTGAATAAAACGAAATTTCCGGGTAAACTTATTAGTGTTTCGGTGGTGCGTGTAACCAAAGATTTGGGAATAGCACGAATTTATCTGAGCATTTTCCCTTCGGAATTTGCAGAAGAGATATTGGAAGAAATAAAAGAGATGACCAAACAAATTCGAGGAGATTTTGGTCGTAAAGTTGGAAAAACTCTACGTGTAATTCCAAACCTTGAGTTTTATATCGACGATAGTCTCGATTATATAGAGAACATCGACAAACTTCTTCATACATAGACGATTATACAATATATTACTATTTTGAATCTGCCATTTTTTATAGCAAAACGATACCTGATTTCAAAAAAGAAACAGAACATTATTAATATAATTTCGGCTATTTCGGTAGCAGGAATTATTGTTGGAACGATGGCATTAATAATAGTACTTTCGGTTTTTAACGGATTTACCGGACTAATTGCCACCTTTTACAGCAATTTCGACCCCGACCTGAAAATTACACCTGTTAAAGGAAAAATGTTTAACCCCGACGAGCATAATTTCGAACCACTTAAACATTACCCCGGTATTATTCATTATTCGGAAATACTTGAGGAGGTTGCCCTGTTAAAATACGGTAACCAAATTTATCCGGCCACAGTAAAAGGAGTTCCGGCCAACTATGTGAAATACACAAATATCGACACGCTGATTGTAAACGGCAGTTACACATTAAAACGCGATGGAATTAATTATGCCGTTCTGGGACAGGGTGTTGCATATAATTTGGGGGTACGGTTATCGTTAACCGACCATATTATGATTTATGTACCCCGTAAAGGGAAACAGGTTTCGTTAAACTCTGCACGTGCCATTCGCCACAACTATATTTTTCCGGCCGGTATTTTTGCCGTTTTGGAAGATATTGACGCAAAATATATAATTGTTTCGTACGACTATGCAGCAGAACTATTTGAAAGTAACGGACTTGTGTCGAGTATTGAACTTGGAATATCGTCCACAGCCGATGCCGGAGAATTGCAAAAAGAGGTGCAAGAAATTGTGGGAAAAGACTTTATTGTTGAGAATAAATACCAGCAACATAAGTTAATTTACAAAACAATGGAGTCGGAAAAATGGGCTGCCTATTTAATTCTTGTATTTATTTTAATTATTGCTTCGTTTAATATTCTGGGTAGTTTGTCGATGGTAATTATCGATAAGAAAGAGGATATTTTAATTCTCCGCAGTATGGGAGCCACAACACAAATTATACGTCGTATTTTTCTTTTTGAAGGGTGGCTAATTTCTGTTGCCGGAGCTTTTATCGGGTCGATACTGGGAGTGCTGGTGTGTTGGGCCCAAATTAAATTCGAAATTATTACGCTGCCCGGAAACGGCTCGTTTGTTATTTCGGCCTATCCGGTTGATATAGCTTTTACCGATATTTTACTGGTTTTTACGGTTGTGCTTCTTATTGGATTTGTGGTTTCGTGGTATCCTGTAAAATTTATTTCACGCAAATATTTATTGGCCTAACCCATCTGTTTCTGATACCATTTTATCCCAAAAATGCGAGGTATTAACCATTTTTGGATGTTTTGCAGTTGCTACGTGCTCTGGTAGGGATTGGAGCAAGTAGCCTGCCGAAGATGAGCCGTTGGGTGAATTGAACCCCGGCGAAACGAGGGAGCTACTTGTGTAAAGCCCGGCCACCAGCCCAAAACTCTGATTTTTATTATAAATTGAATGGATTAAAAAGTATATCTTGCACTTGATTTTAATTACTTAAAAAATACGCATAAAGTGAAAGCAATAGTTAAGAGTAAACCCGAAAAAGGGGTTTGGATGGAGGAGGTTCCGATGCCTGAAGTGGGGCCGAATGATGTATTAATTAAGATTAAAAAGGCGGCGATTTGTGGCACAGATTTGCACATTTATAAGTGGGATGAATGGGCGCAACAAACAATAAAGACACCGGTTACAATTGGCCACGAATATATGGGAACTGTTGTTGAAACCGGGTCGGAAGTTGACCGCGTAAAAGTGGGCGAGCGCGTTACCGTTGAGGGTCATATTTCGTGTGGATTTTGTAGAAATTGCCGGCGCGGCCGCCAGCACATTTGCGAAAATACCATAGGAATTGGCGTAAACAGAGATGGCGGTTTTGCCGAATACATTTCGGTTCCGGCAAAAAATGTTTTACACATTGATGCACGTATTTCGGACGAAATGATGGCAATTATGGACCCGTTTGGAAATGCAACTCATACTGCGCTTTCGTTTCCACTACTTGGCGAAGATGTGTTAATAACCGGAATTGGCGGGCCAATTGGCGCCATGGCAGCAGCCATCTGTAAGTTTTCGGGAGCACGAAACATAATTGGAACCGACTTAAGTCCGTACCGGCGCGAATTAGCCCGTAAACTCGGTGCCACACGAGTAATAGACCCAACCAAAGAGAGTATAAGAGAGGCAATGGCAAAACATGGAATGGTGGCCGGTTTCGATATTGGATTAGAGTGCTCGGGTTCGCCGGTGGCCTTTAATGACATGGTAAATAATATGTATAACGGCGGAAAAATTAGTCTGCTTGGATTGCTTCCCAGGCAGACTGAAATAAACTGGAGTAAGCTCATTTTCAAAGGGTTAACACTTAAGGGAATTTATGGTCGCGAGATGTACGAAACGTGGTACCACATGGAAATGATGCTGACAAGCGGACTTGATATTTCGTCGGTAATAACGCACCGCTTTCATGCCGATGAATACCAAAAAGCTTTTGAAATTATGGAAAAAGGCGATTGCGGAAAAATTATTTTAAACTGGGAATAATACCGTTTGTTCCACGTGAAAATAGTAATTGTTGAGTTGTAAATCTATTTCTCAATTCCGTAAAACTTTAATGGAAGAGTATAAATAATATGATTATCCGTATTTATACCCAAACTCGTTTTTATAACTCACGCATGCCACTAAAAGCCGGTTGAACAATGCTTCTCCGTGATATCTTC
>JALUZN010000325.1 GCA_027011835.1 Draconibacterium sp.
CGGTAACACTGATTATATGATTCGTACTTATGCTGAACTGAAGATACCGCTCACCCGTTTGCACGATTGTCAATTTTCCAACCCCGGCGTCGTTGATATTCCGGCTATTTTTCCTCTCTTTCATCTCGATGCTGACGACCCTGAAAACTACAATTTCAAAAAAACTGACGACTATATTTTAGATATCCTGAGAAGTGGCTCCAAAATCAGTTACAGGTTGGGTGTAGATATAGAACACACAAAAAACAAATACCACATCTACCCTCCCGAAGATTTTGACAAATGGGCAAAAATATGCGTAAACATAATACGTCATTATAACGACGGCTGGGCCAATGGCTACCACATGAACATACAGTACTGGGAAATATGGAACGAACCCGGCGGAAAGGACGAAATGTGGATGGGTGATATTGAACAGTATTACAAATTGTATGAGACTACTGTAAAGGCCATTAAAAAATATGATCAGGAAATAAAGGTAGGTACTGCCGGCCTCGGACCTGCCTGGAATACAGGCCCCGGATTGGTCAAGTATTGTAAAGAGCATAATCTGCCAATAGACTTTTTCCCCTGGCACTTGTACACATCAAGTATAAAATCCGCAGATACTACAGCTTACAATATGCGAAAGCTACTGGATGACAACGGATATAAATACACAAAGATACATCTGAACGAGTGGAATTATTACCCTGCAGATCTCGATTGGTTTAAACTTCTCAAAGACAGGGTTTATTGGAAAGAATTTGCACTGAACAAAATTGGAGGGATGGAAGGAGCCGCATTTACTGCTTCCATGCTTATCGATATGCAGGATCTGCCAATCGATCAGGCTTGTTATTATAGTGGCGATTGGACGATCTTCGGTTTATTTGATGAATATGGCCTGGTTAAAAAACCTTTTTTTGCCTATAAAGCGTTCTCTATGCTACTCAATACACCCAACAGGGTAAAATGTGAAAAGCAACAGCTACCGGAAGGCATGTATGCTATTGGTGGTGTGAATAGCTCAAACAACCTGGCAACTATCATGCTCAGCAATTATTCTTCTCAGGAAGACTCATTGGGCATCAAAATTTCAGGGCTTCCTTGGGAGGAAAAAACACGAACTGAAATTTTTGTACTGGATGATGAAAATAACCTGACCCCGTTAGCTAATGAACAGGTAATGCAGGGAAACTCTTTTGAAATTAAAGAACATATACCTGCCCCATCGCTTATGCTTATCAGGTTTTACCCGGTCATAAAATAACCTTATTTTAAATTGTTAAGGTTGTGAAATTATAACGGAATCTTCCTAAAACCGGCTTCAATTTAAAGAAAATGCACAATCGAATTAAAGAGCAAATTATTTTTAACCCAATTCAAAACTTAACTTTTGGGGAACAATTTTATTCTGAATTTAAAATCTCAAAATACCAGGTTTTTTAAGGTTTGACTATTTGACTATAAACCTCATAATCTGCGACGAAAATATCGCCTGTATCTTTATTTTTTTATACCTTACCGGTTCTAATTCGAGTTATAAAAACAAGGGGTTCGCACATCCCTAAAATAAACAACTAAACTTGCAGAAATGAAAAAGCTTCTTTTTTACATCACTGTTTTTTTCCTGTTTTTTTCTTGCAGCAATGCCAATAAAAAGGTTGAGGTTAATAAATTAATCTGCGAATATTGCACAAATCCAACTGGTATCGACGTTCAAAAACCACGCTTTTCGTGGAAGATTATTTCTAAAGAGCGCGGAATCTACCAGCAGTCGTACCGGATAATTGTGGGCAAAAATTTAAGTAAAATTAAAAACAAAAATGGGGAATGCTGGGATTCGGGAATAACGAAATCGGACAACACGGTAAACATTGAATACAACGGGACAAAACTGGAAAGCAACACCGATTATTTTTGGAGAGTTCTTACTATTTTAACCGATGGGACAGCCGTTTGGAGCAGTCCGGCGATTTTTCACACGGGCCTGTTTAATAAAACCGACTGGAAAGCAAAATGGATTACTACAGAGGAAGAGATAGAGCACGCAA
>JALUZN010000326.1 GCA_027011835.1 Draconibacterium sp.
CGAAATGTTTTTCAGAGCCATTAATATGGAGGAAGATTTACCTGAATTACCGGTTGTAAGAAACGAAAAACTAAGAATATTCTTAGCCAGTAGAAATGTGCTTAGCGAGTATTATGGAATTAAACAAGACGAAAAACGTTTAAAGCGCCACTCGCTCTATGCACCTTTTAACGGAACTTTTACACAGGTAAATATTGAAGTTGGCGGATATGTAAACACCGGCGGACAAATTGCCAAAATGATTCGTACCGACCAACTTGAAGTTGAAGTTCCGGTAAACATTGAGCAAAGCAAATGGATTAAAATTGGCGATAAAGTTGTTGTTTATTCGAAGAATAAAACATCGTCGATGCCCGGCGCTGTGGTTCGTAAATCGGATTTTATTGATGCGCGAACACAAATGCGAAGTATTTTTGTAAAAGTTCAGCACTCGCCACAAAACGAATTGCTGGCCGGCGAATACAAGTTGGTAGAATTCCCGGGGCAGAGAATTAAAGATGCTATGGAAATCCCGAGAAGTGCAGTTTTTAACTCGAACGAAGTTTTTCTGGTTGAGAATGGAAAACTTAAAAAACGCGAAATCGATATCATAAAGGTAAACGAAACCACACTCATTTTTAATGGGCTACAAGAGGGGAAATATATTGTAGTAGAGCCGCTTATAAATGCGAAAGAGAATAGTAGTGTTGGAGTTTTGGGCAAAGAGCAGCCGGCAGAGAAAAAGCAATCAACGAAAAAAAATAGTTTGAATTCAGATAAGAAAAAGGCATGAAAAAGATAATTGAAACGTTTGTTCGATTCCCATTTTATGCCAATTTAATAATTATCTTTCTATTAATTGTTGGCGGGCTGAGCATGTACTCCATGAAAAAGTCCTTTTTCCCCGAACGGAAATCGAAAATTATTGTTGTTAGTGTTTTTTATCCCGGAGCCTCACCTGTTGAGATGGAAGAGGGGGTAACTTCGAGAATTGAAGAAGCGATTAGAGCCATTCCGGGGATATACGAAATAAATTCAACTTCGTCGGAAAACAGTTCACGCGTTACCATCGAAATTCTTCCCCGGTACGATATCGACGAAGCATTGATTGAGATAAAAAATGCAGTTGACGGGATTTCTGCATTTCCTACGGCAGCCGAACGTCCTATTGTTTCGAAAACAAGGTCGAGGTCGCCGGCGATACAACTTTTGGTTACCGGCGATGTAGATTTGCTTACGCTTAAGGAGTATGCTCAGCAAATTGAGGAAGAGCTGCTTGCGTCGGGAGAAGTGAGCCAGATCTCAATTTCGGGATATCCGCCGTTAGAAATTTCGGTTGAAGCAAACGAAGAGGATTTGTTGCGCTACCACATTACTTTTAACGAACTTCAAAATGCCATTTCGCAAAATAACCGCGATATTTCGGGCGGACAACTTCGCTCGCAGGAGGAGGAGATGTTAATTCGATTACGTTCGCGCAGTGCCGACCCAAATAAAATTGGTAATATTATATTGCGGGCTAACCCCGACGGTAGCGTAATTAGAATACGAGATATTGCTCTTGTTAAAAAGAAATTTTCAGACACACCGAATAAAACCATCGAAAAAGGAAAACCGCTTGTTAGCATTTCCATTTCGAAATTGATTACCGAAGACCTCGAAAAAATTGATAAATACATTCGTAAATACGTAAAAGACTTTAATGCTAAAAATAGCAGCGTTGAATTAATTTTACAGCGTTCGTTCCTCGACATTTTAAAACAACGTCTCGACTTGTTGTACAACAATGGTGGACAGGGGTTAATAATGGTAATTCTTGTATTGGGACTTATGCTGAGTACGCGTCTTTCGCTATGGGTAGCATGGGGAATTCCATCGTCGTTTTTGGCCATGTTTATTGTGGCAAATTTAATGGGAATTACAATAAACCTGATGTCGCTTTTCGGAATGATACTGGTAATTGGAATTTTGGTTGACGACGGAATTGTTATTGGCGAAAATATCTTTCAGCATTTTGAACGAGGGAAAGGGCCAATGCGTGCTGCGGTCGACGGAACTGTTGAAGTGATACCGGCAGTAGTAACATCGGTAGCAACAACAATTGTTGCATTTTTACCTCTTGTTTTTATTACCGGACGAATGGAAATGATGTTTGAGATGGCCGTAATTGTAATTCTTAGTTTATCTTTCTCTCTCTTCGAAGCATTTTTTGTATTGCCGGCACACCTTGGAAACAAACACGTTTTAAACCGCAGAGTACTTCACGCAAAAGACAGGGGTATTCGAAAATATACCGAACAATTTTTTAGCTGGTTGCGCGACTATGCCTACGACAGAGTGCTAAAACTAACGGTTAAATGGCGCTACATTGTAATTGCTGTCCCGGCAGCTATGATGCTGATAACAGGCGGATTAATAGGCGGGCAATTTATTAAAACCACATTCTTCCCACGAATGGAGTTCGACTCGTTTAATATTAACCTGGCATTTACTCCGGGTTCGGGCGAAAAACAAACCATGCAATATTTGCAACACTTCGATAGTATTGTTTGGGAAGTTAATAAGGAGATGATGGAAGAGTATCACGACACGCTGCCAATTATCGAAAACAGTATCATTCAGCTGGGGTCGGCTTTTAGTGGTAGCGAAAGAGGTTCGCATGCAGGAAGCATTAGTATATCGCCGCGAAACTCGGAGCAAACCGGAATCAGTTCGTATGAAATAATCAAAAGAATCAGAAAAAAAATAGGCCCTGTTCCCGAAGCTGCAAAATTTACTATTGGTAGTATGAATATGCGTTTTGGCAAGCCTGTTTCTATCGCACTGCTCTCAAGAAATATTACCGAGTTGGAACATGCTCGCGATTTTCTCTATTCACGTCTTATTGAGCTGCCTCAGCTAAAAGATGTTGTAAATGCAAATGCATTGGGTAAACAGGAGATACTCCTGAAATTAAAACCCAAAGCGTATATGTTAGGTTTTACCGAAGCGTCGATTGCAACAACAGTGCGGCAGGCCTTTTATGGTGGCCAGGCGCAACGGTTGCAGGAAGGCCGCGACGAACTGCGTGTGTGGGTGCGTTACCCCGCCGAAGGGCGCGAGCGAATAGGGCAGATGGAAAAAATGAGAATTCAAACTCCACAGGGTATTTATCCGCTTACCGAACTGGTTGACTACGAAATAAAACGCGGCCCGGTTAATATTCAGCGTTTTAACAGTAAACGCGAAATGCGAATTGATGCCGATTTAGCCGACCCCGATGCCTCGGTTACCGAAATAACCAGCCAGATTAAAGCCGAAATTATTCCCGAATTAAAATTGAACTACCCGGGAATTACCGTTGAATTTATGGGCCAGCAAAAAGAGAGTAAAAGAAATATGAAAGACCTGTTTATCCTTTTTCCTCTCGCGTTTCTGGCCATTGTTTTTATTCTGATGATTAACTTTAAATCGTTTGAGCAACCGGTACTTATAATTATTATGATTCCGATTGCTATTTTAGGGGCGATTTGGGGGCACGGAATTCACGGGAAACCACTCTCCATTTTAAGTTTATGGGGAATTGTTGCATTAACCGGTGTAATTATTAACGATGCCGTGGTTTTTCTCGAAAAATACAACCTGCTAATTAAAGAAGGAATGAAGGTGAAAGAGGCAATTATCGAGTCGGGGAAATCGAGGTTGCGCCCAATTATTTTAACAACACTTACCACATCGTTGGGGCTGTTTCCGTTAATTCTTGAAAAGAGTTTTCAGGCACAGTTTTTAATTCCAATGGCCATCTCGCTGGTTTACGGTGTGGCATTCGGAACCTTATTTATTCTGCTTTTCTTCCCCGCTTTAATTATGATTTTAAACGACATTAGAAGAGGAATTCGCCAGTTGTGGACCGGTGAGAAAATTGAACGCGAACACGTTGAAATTGCCTGGTTGCACGCTCAACGGAAGTTTCAGGACGAAATGGAACCGGAGGAAAAGAGCGAAGAGTCGGATTCCAATTCATAAACAGATTGAACTTGTAAGTAAAAAATGATGAAGAGACAAATAATACTATTGCTAATTGTATTTAGCTTTGCAGCGCAGGCACAAACACCGCTGTCGCTGTCCGATGCTGTAACAATTGCACTCGAGAATAACTACGGAATTATTGTGGCAAAAGGAAATCAGCAGGTTGCCGAAATACAGAATAACTGGGGAACTGCCGGTCGCTACCCATACATTAATTTATCGCTTGGCGACGATAATTCGATGAATTTGAATGAACAGGAAAATTACAATTCAAACCGATTTTCAGGAAATGCAAATGTAAGCTGGACACTTTTTGATGGGTTTTCGGTGCGCATAAATAAAACCCGTTTGGAGGAGCTCGAAAATCTTTCGAAAAATAACACGGCAATTATGGTTGAAAGTACCATTCAATCGGTAATTCTTGCTTATTACGATGTGTTGTTGCAGAAAGAAAAATTGGCAACTTTCCAAGAAGTTTTAACGCTTTCCGACGACCGTTATAAACAAATGGAAGACCGGAAATCATACGGTGCAGCTGTTACTTACGATGTTTTACAGGCACAAACTGCATACCTTTCAGACAAAGCCGGGTATTTGCTACAAGAAGTATCGTACAAAAATTCAATGCGAAATCTCACCTATTTAATGGCTGTTAAAACCAAAACCGATTACGAGCTTACCGGAACTTTCGAAGCTCTTCCAAAAGAGTATTCGTTTGCCGATTTAGAAGCGCAAATGCTTCAAAATAATAAAAGCTTACAAAACCAGTTTGTAAACCAACGACTGCTGGAAAATGCAATTGCAGCGGCAAAAAGTAATTACTCGCCGGCACTCGATTTTCGGGGAGGAGTAACCGGAACAGCAGCTCGCAGAAAGACGGCAAGCAATGACGCAAACTGGTCGAACTCGGCAAGTTTATATGGTAATTTAACACTTAGCTGGAACCTGTACAGTGGCGGAAATCGTAAACGTGCTGTGCAAATTGCCGAAATCGACCAGGATATGGGATTGGTAAAGATTGAGGATATGAAACACAGTTTAACAAACAGTCTTGCCAAGTTGTACGAATTTTATCTGGTGCGTAAAGAGTTGCTCGAAATTGCCCGCGAAAACGTAAAAGCGGCAAAATTAAACCTTCAGATTTCGCAGGAGAAGTTTGATTCGGGAGCAATTAACTCGTTTAACTTTCGCGATGTGCAGACGTTTTACCTGCGAGCTTCGCAAGCCGAACTGGAAGCAATCTATTACTTTATTGATGCACA
This sequence comes from Draconibacterium sp., assembly GCA_027011835.1. GTDB lineage: Bacteria > Bacteroidota > Bacteroidia > Bacteroidales > Prolixibacteraceae > Draconibacterium. The sequence continues at coordinate 5,250 of JALUZN010000326.1, forward strand.
CACTTCAATGTTGCGAATGACCGGGGTGATTATTCAGGAATATGAATAATATACTCAAACCAAATAGCTTTTCGGGTTTCTGTTTCGTTCTTTTTCCCTTTTCCTGCGGCAAATAATTAAATCATAACTACGGCTATGCTTGAATTATTTGCCTTGTTAAAGAAAAAAATAACATCCTCATAAATTCCGAAAAGCTATCTGAATTGAGTATTTCGACAAAAATCAGGAATAAACTACTCAGGTGATTTTATCTCTAACATAAAGCCGCTGCCGTGAATGTTTTTTATCTCAATTGCCGGGTCGGCAGCCAGGTATTTTCTGAGTTTTGTAATGTACACATCCATACTGCGGGCAGTAAAATAACCTTCGTCGCCCCAAATTTTACGGAGTGCCGTGTCGCGGGGTAAAAGCCGATTTTTGTTTTGGTAAAGCAATTTTAGTAAATCCGACTCTTTTGGCGACAGGTTTTGTTTCTTGTTTTCGCGCATAATAAATCGCAGTTGCGCGTTAAAAGTGTACAATCCAATTGAAAAAACAGTCTCCTCTTTTTCGTGCTGATCGGTGTAACGTTTTGTAATTGCCTCTATTTTACAAAGCAGAACTTCGGTGTCGAAAGGTTTGGCAATATAATCGTCGGCACCAATATTATAACCTTTTAAAATGTCCTCTTTCAGCGACTTTGCCGTAAGAAAAATTATTGGAATCTCTTTGTCGGTCTTGCGAATTTCGGAACCAATTGTAAACCCGTCAACATTGGGGAGCATTACATCGAGAATACAAATCTGGTAGTTGCCGTTTTTAAATCGTTCCACCGCAAATTTTCCGTCGTCAACCCAGGTAACGTTGTAGTTATTTATTTCGAAATACGACTTTAAGACTGCACCAAAACTGAGGTCGTCTTCAACAAGAAATATATGGTTTTTGTTTTTCACTTTCGTTTTTTTATTTGAATGAATTCCTGTAAAACTACTGTTTTACAAAAGGTAAAAACAGTTTAAAACTACTTCCTTTTCCGGTTTCGCTTTGCACAGTAATTGTTCCGCCGTTTGCTTCAATTACCGCTTTTACATAACTCAGTCCCAGTCCAAAACCTTTTACATTGTGAATATTTCCGCCGGACTGCCGATAAAATCGTTCGAATATTTTCATCTGCACCGCTTTTGTCATACCAATCCCTTTGTCGGCCACCGTTATCAGAATTCCGTCTTTCCGGTTTTTTGTTGAAACAGAAATTTCGGGCTTGTCGACTGAATATTTTATGGCATTGTCGAGCAGATTAAAAATTACATTCGAAAAGTGGTTTTTGTCGGTTGTAATGGTTTGGTTTTTAGCTTCGAAATTAATGTCTATTCTTCCACCTCTTTTTTCAACCTGCAAACTTATTCCGCTAATGGCTTCGCTAATCATCTCGTGTACATCTACGGGTTCCCAATTAAACTCAAAATCTTTTTTGTCGAATCTTGCAATGGTCAGAATGTCCTCAACCTGCCGATTCATCCGGGCATTCTCCTTTTTTATCATTCCTGCAAAATAGGTTATTTTTTCGGGGTCGGTTAGCACTTTCGGATTAACAATCGAGTCGGTTGCAACCGAAATTGTTGCAATGGGAGTTTTAAACTCGTGGGTCATATTATTGATAAAATCCGATTTCATTTCCGAAATCTTTTTCTGTTTGAGAATGTAGAAAACGCTCAGCAAAAAGGCAATCAGAATAAAAAGAGAGAAGAGAAACGAAACGGCAAGCAGCCAGTTTAACGACCTGTAAACAAAGCTGTTTCGCTCGGGAAAAAGAATTGCCAGCTTTAAGTTTTTCTGAAAGATATCGTTGGGGTAGAGGTTTATTTTAAGCGGTGAGTTCAGTAACCTTGTTGAGTCGGCAACGCCCTGTTTAAAAACCCAAACCGAGTCGCGCAGAATTCCAAACTCGTATTTAATAGGAATATCTTTGTTTTTTAGTTCCTCTGTCAACACCTTTTTAATCAGCTCTGTATCGATTTCCGACACATCCCACATATAAATTTCGGAAACCACCTGCGAGGCCATTTTTTTTAATTCGGCAGCTTTTATTTTTGCTCTTTTCGAAAGCGCAGGTTGCCCGAGT
>JALUZN010000327.1 GCA_027011835.1 Draconibacterium sp.
CGCTTACAATGGCTGGAAGTGTGAAGGTGAAGCTCGTGGAGGACACATTAAAGGAGCAAAATCGCTACCCATAAAATGGACAAAATATATGGATTGGATAGAGGTTGTTCGTTCAAAACAGATAATTCCCGAAGATGAGATTGTAATTTACGGATACGACTCCGAACAGAGCGAAAAGGTGGCTAACCTCTTTGCTAAGGCAGGGTATGGAAATGTTTATCTCTACAACAGTTTTGTTGATGAGTGGGCGACAAACCCCGACCTGCCGATGGAGCATCTCGAGAGGTATAAAAACCTCGTCTCTGCAAAGTGGGTAGACAAACTTATCTCAGGTGAAAAGCCTGCTGAATACAGTAACGATAAATATGTAGTCGTTCATTCGCACTATCGTAACCGCAATGCATACCTTACAGGTCATATTCCCGGGGCAATAGATATGGACACTCTGGCACTTGAAGCCCCTGAGACGTGGAATCGCCGCTCTCCTGAGGAGTTAAAATATGCTCTCGAACAGCATGGGATAACTGCTGACACAACGGTTGTTCTCTACGGAAAGTTTATGTCGCCCGATAATGCTGACGATTTCCCCGGAAGTGCTGCCGGACATATTGGTGCCATTCGTAATGCAATGATAATGATTTACGCCGGAGTTAAGGATGTGCGGATTTTAAATGGAGGATTTCAATCGTGGAGAGATGCCGGCTTTGAAGTTACAACCGATGATGTGGCAAAAACTCCTGTCGATGATTTTGGTGTTCAGATACCTGCCAATCCGGAAATTATTGTGGATGTTCCTCAGGCTAAAGAGATGATTAAGGCTGACGATGCTGATATTGTTTGTGTGCGTAGCTGGCCTGAGTATATTGGTGAGGTAAGCGGCTATAACTACATCGAGAAGAAAGGGCGTATTCCGGGGGCAATTTTTGGCAACTGCGGAACTGATGCCTATCACATGGAGAATTACCGTAATGTTGACCATACCGTTCGCGAAGCACAGGAGGTAGAAGCAATTTGGAAAGAGGTGGCGATAACTCCGGATAAACATCTGGCATTTTACTGCGGAACAGGATGGCGCGGAAGTGAAGCATTTTTAAATGCCTGGCTGATGGGGTGGCCACGAGTATCGGTGTTCGATGGTGGTTGGTTTGAGTGGAGTAATAATCCGGAGAATCCTTTTGAAACAGGAGTGCCTGTAAAGGAGACAGCTGAACAGGCAACAGCTGGCAGTACACAGAATGATAAAAGTTACTAAAATAAATAACTCACTTTCTCCCTTCCTGCCGCGGCGGAAAGGGTCAGGGTGGAACTTAAACAATAATCAGATGAAAGCTATTTGGAACGGAAAGGTAATTGCAGAGAGTGATAAGACTTACAAAATAGAGGGGAATATCTACTTCCCTCCTGAGACGGTAAACAAGGAGTATATTCAGAAGAGCGACCACACAACATACTGTTACTGGAAAGGTGATGCTTCGTACTTTGACGTTGTAGTAGGTGGCAAAGTGAATAAAGATGCCGCCTGGTACTATCAGAATCCTCCGGAGATTGTTGAGAGAATGAAAGACTATGTTGCTTTCTGGAATGGGATAGAAATCACTGATAAATAAAACAGATGAACTTTACTCAAGACATAAGGGTTGACAACGAAAGTATTGAGCTAATAAACTACCTGCCAAATATTGGAATCAACAATGTTAGGGAGGAAATTCTGGAGGGGTTAAGAGCTACTCCAAAATATCTATCCCCAAAATTTTTCTACGACGGCAAAGGCTCCGATCTGTTTGAGCAAATTACGCATCTGAAAGAGTACTACCCCACCAGAACAGAAAAGAAGATTATCTCCTCACTTGGAGAGAAGCTTGATGTCAGTTTCAAAAATCTGCATGTGATTGAGCTGGGTAGCGGCGACTCGTCAAAAATCAGTTTGCTGTTTAACCAGATATCTGCCGATGAGTTAAAGACAGTAACCTATTTTCCGGTGGATATCAGCCAGTCGGCAATAGAGAAATCGGCAAGTGAACTGATTCAGCAATTCAGTTTAAAAAATATCACAGGTATTGTTGTTGATTTTTTTCATCAGCTTAAGTTAATACCTAAACCGGGACGAAGGCTCTTCTGCTTTTTTGGCAGCACAATAGGTAATTTCGACACCAGTCAGGCACGGGGTTTTATGAAGCAGCTGGGTAACACGATGCAGAGTGGCGACAGCCTTCTGCTTGGCATGGATATGGTTAAGAATATCTCCGTTTTAGAGAGTGCCTACAATGATGACAAAGGGGTTACTGAAGAGTTTAACAAAAATATTCTGAGTGTAGTAAATAACTTAACTGATTCCGATTTTTCCACTTCCGGGTTTGAGCACTACGCTTTTTTTAATGTTGAAAAAAGCAGAATTGAGATGCATCTGAAAGCTCTGAAAGATGTGGAGGTCAATTTGGGCTCAGAAAAGTTTCACATCTCAAAAGGGGAGACTATCCATACCGAAAACTCATGCAAATTTAATCTCGATGATATCGAAAGGTTTGGTATGTGGGCAGGGTTAGAAACTGTTCAGGTTTTTAACGACCCCAACAAGTGGTTTAGTCTGGTTTATTATAAAAAGAACTAAGTTTAATAACCACAATCCAACCGTTCTAAAAAACTGTTTATAAACCCCTTATAGAACACAACAAATCGTTGCCAATCGTAAAAAAAGAGACAAATTTGTTTTAGATACTTTTTTTAATAAGAAAGTTTTAAATTGCGATATGAGAAAAGTAAAAATTCTTATACTGGTAGTTGTTGCAATAGTGGCCATTGCAGGGTTTTGGACGCTACCCAAAATTGCTCCGGTACAATATATCGAACGTTCAACCGGCAAAATTAAAACTGAAATAAATGAAGGTGAAGTGTGGGTGAAGTGGCTCTATTACAGTCCTCTGGGCGAGTTGAGCTTGCACAATTTAGTGAAACGGAAATTTATATCGGAGATTTATGGAGGAGTGATGGACAAACCTTCGTCGGCAAAAAAAATTGCAGGATTTGTTAAAAAATATAACATCGATTTAACCATTACACAAAAAGATTCATTCGAATCGTTTAACGATTTTTTTACCCGTAAATTAAAACCCGGAGCCCGGCCTGTTTGTATAGACTCGACAGTAGTTGTATCGCCTGCCGACGGCAAAATTCTGGTATTTAAAAATATTGGAAACAGCGACTTTTTTGTTAAAGGAAACAGGTTTAATTTAAATAAATTTTTAAACAACAACACACTGGCCGGGAAGTATAAAACCGGTACTTTAATCGTTGTTCGTCTTGCTCCGCCCGATTACCATCGATATCATTTCCCTGTTAGCGGAAAAGTTTCGGCACCGGTAAAAATTAATGGCGACTATTTTTCTGTTTCGCCATTGGCGTTGCGTAAAATTGCCCAAATTTTTAGTATGAACAAACGCGAATATCTCGAAATCTCATCACCTCTTTTTGGCGATGTAATTATGGCCGAAGTGGGTGCAACAATGGTTGGTTCAATTATTCAAACCTATAAAACCAACACGGTAACAAAAGGTTCCGAAAAGGGCTATTTTAAGTTTGGCGGTTCAACGGTAATCCTTATTTTTCAAAACAATAAAATTACGGTTGATTCCGATTTACTAGAAAATTCGGCAAAAAGTTTTGAAACAACAGTTAAAATGGGCGAAAGAATTGCTGTTGCTTCCATTAATTTATAAGTCCGTTGGCTAAAGCCAATGGCAAAGAATATTTGTATTATAAAGCAACCACTGTTGCTATAAAATGGGAATATCAGGGCATGAACTGCGATGCTTTTGCAACTTTCAATTTAGATCTCGAAGGAAAAGCACAAAGTATTATAATGAAAGGAATCTCACCAAACATCGATTTTCAGGATTTAAACATTATTCGGATCAAATAATTTTCTTTACAAAAGAAATATTTGTCAGTTATAATTGTTAGTTTTGAAAAATAAATTGAGAATAATGAGAACAAAAATCATAAATGATAACTCGTTAACAAGCAGGTTAAAATGGCTTGGTGGTTTTTTTTTGATGGTTATTGTTATTATCGTTGCTTTTGTCCATGTAAAAAAAACACGTAAAGATTGCCCCGGAAATCAAATAAAAATAGAAACGATAAATGTTATTACGGCGAACAAAACCAACAAACGTAACGACCAGTCGGCCATGATAAAACTAAACGACGGACGTTTGGTAATTGCCTATTCACATTTTGGAGAATCATCGAGAGATGTCGGGAAAAGTTCAATTTATTTTCAAACCTCGTCTGACAATGGTTCAACCTGGAGTAAAGAAAAAGAGCTGATAGAACCCATTGCTTTAGGAAGTTACGTTCCTTCGTTTTATAAAAAACCCAACGGAACAATTTTAGTTCTGTATTTTGTTCGCGAATCTGATAATCCAAACATTTCATCGCTGCGGCAGATTGTGTTTTCTGCCGATTTAAGCACACAGCTTACCAAAGAGAGAACGATTGTTCCTGCACCAGGTTACTTTCCAATTGCCTCCGACCGCCTGTTTTTCGACACAAAAAGTAATTTGCTTTTAATGCCATATCCGGTGTTGGTTTCCGGAGAAGGATACAGCCAGGCCAGCGTTTATAAAACAAAAATAATTGTAAGCAGTAATTTTGGTGATACCTGGACTGACAGCGGAATTACAATTAAAGGCTTTTTTAACGACAAAGGATTTGGCGGAGCAGGGGAAGCGGGATTTTTTATAAACGGAGAAAAAATAACTCTCTATTCGCGAAATATGATTGAACAAGTTGGTGCTTGCGATTTAATGTGGAACGGAAAAAACTACGAAAAAGGCAAAGAGTATAAACTAAATATTGCCACATGGAATGCACAATCGACAATAAAATATTGTGACGATTTAAAGGGGTGGATTGCTACTTACACTCGATTAAATAAAACTGCTGCCAGTCCGCGAAGTCAAATTGATGTTGCTTTTTCGACCGATGCTATTACCTGGAAAAAAGTATTTACCATTGCCGATATTGAAAAAGATGGCGGATTTATGGTAAACGAACCCAACATTTTTATTGAAAATAACACGGTTTACATTTCTTACTCGGTATCAACAAAACCGGGAAACTATTTCGACTTAAGAATTACAAAACTTCCTTTTACCGTTTTCTAATTCTTATCGTTTCTAGGGAGTAACTGCTTTTGTTCCAAACTCTTTCGCAGTAATTGTTTTTATATGCACTTTTATTGCTCCAATGCCTTTAATCGAGGGGGCTCCAAATTCAAATTCCCGTGTGCTGTATTGTGCCATTAACAATTTCATGCAGCGGTATTTTTCGTCGAAATTGTTGATAATTTCAATCTCACCTTCAACTACAACCGATTTCGATTTTACGCGATAACTGCAACCCACTTTTTCGTCTTGCTATGCCAATTCTTCGCCCAATGCCCAGTTAATACTAACTTTTGGGTTAGCTTTTATTGTCTCCCATATTTTCCCTTTGGGTGCCGAATGAAGAATAACACAGTTGCCGTCTAAAGCAAAATTTAGAGGTAAAACATACGGCTGACCATTGTTCGACATGGCTAGAAAACAGGTTTTACTTGCTCTGATAATTTCATTTCTCTCTTCCCGGTTTTCAATAGAGTATGTTCGCATAGTTTTAGTTATAAGGTCTGCTACCCAGCTTTTCAGCCAAAATTTTCTCAACCTTTTTTAAATTTGTCAGCGTACCCATTAATTCAAAAACGGTATCGTAATCATTACCGGTAGAAGCACTTTTTATCTGCTCTTCAATATCAGTTTCCAGAATTTTAATCTTTCTGAAATCGTCGGTTCGTCGCTTCTCTTTTGCTTACAGTAGGATGATTTAGGATATCCACATAGTCAACGCCAAAGAGTCCCATACTTATGACAGGTAATTTTATTCCGGCTTTTCCAAGTGTTCTTTAGACGGCTTTTTTCCTCTTTTTTGCCAGCTTAATATTGTCTGTATTTAATCTCAATCCGTTAGCTCCTAAAACTGTAGAAGTTAAAAATCTTCTCTTGTTAATAGAATTATCCCTATTGCAGGTTTATAAGCCTTGATTTTTTTGCCTGTCCTGCATAGTAGGGCATCAAGGTAAAAATGAAAGAGAATTAAACCATTACCCTGCCTATCTCTCATAGAACCAGATTTATTTCATCAATATTGTTTCATGAAAACATGAAATAACTATTTAAGAATCAAAATTCTGGGCAATAAAAAACCCCGTTATTAAACGGGGTTTCTATTATATTATCAATATGGCATCGCCATAGGTTCCAAACCTGTATTTCTCCTTTACCGCCTTAGCGTAGGCATCCATTACAAAATCATAACCGCCAAAAGCGGCTCCCATCATCAACAGTGTAGAGTACGGAAGATGAAAGTTCGTAATCATTGCGTTTGCCACCCTAAACTCAAATGGAGGAAAAATGAATTTGTTTGTCCAACCCTCAAAAGGTTTCACATGACCAAAAGTAGAGACTGAGCTTTCTAGCGTACGCATAACGGTTGTCCCAACTGCACAAACCCTCTTTTTCCTCTCTTTACCCGTATTCACTATTTTTGTAGCCTCCTCGGTTATAAAAATCTGCTCCGAATCCATCTTGTGTTTCGTCAGATCCTCAACGTCAACAGAGCGGAAATTTCCTAAACCTACATGCAGGGTAACCTCTGCAAAATTAATTCCTTTGATCTCAAGTCTTTTCATCAGCTCACGGCTAAAGTGCATTCCTGCTGTAGGAGCGGCTACTGCACCCTCATGTTTTGCATATATTGTCTGATAGCGCTCTCTGTCTTCGGGTACAACCTCTCTGTTGATAAACTTAGGCAGTGGAGTTTCGCCAAGGTTGTAGAGAGTTTCCTTAAATTCATCGTAAGGACCATCGAACAAAAAACGAAGAGTTCTTCCCCGAGATGTTGTGTTATCAATCACCTCAGCAACCAATAGGTCATCCTCACCAAAATATAGTTTATTACCGATACGTATTTTCCTTGCAGGATCGACCAACACATCCCATAGGCGCTGCTCTTTATTCAGCTCTCTAAGCAAAAACACTTCAATCTCTGCTCCGGTCTTCTCCTTATTACCATATAATCTTGCCGGAAAAACTTTGGTATTATTAAACACCAAAACATCATCATTATCGAAATATTTAATGATGTCTTTAAACTCTTTATGCTCTATTTTTTTTGTGTCTCTGTGGAGCACCATTAAACGTGATTCATCCCGATTTGGTGTTGGATGTAAAGCAATAAGCTCTTCCGGTAGTTTATAATTAAACTTGGATAACTTCATAAAAGTAATTTATTTATAAGTGTTAATA
>JALUZN010000328.1 GCA_027011835.1 Draconibacterium sp.
TAGTCTAACTCTCTGTTAATTCCGAATCGTACCGAGCTGCCATCTAACAGCACAACCGTTGCGCCTCTTTCAAAAAGCTTTTTCTCGAGACTAAATGCCAGTTCGTTTTTTCCTGAGCCATGAAGTCCGGTAATCCAAATGGTTTCTCCTTTTTGGTTTAATCTTGTTTCGCGCTCTTTTGTCGAAATTAACGATTTCCCGAGGGCAATTTTTTGCTTGTCGGTGTCGGTAATTCTCGATGGCAAATTACTGCTGCTTAGCCGGTCGATAATCATTCCCACTGCACAAGTATTGTGTGTAACCGGGTCGATTAAAATAAACGAACCGGTTTGCCGATTTTTTTTGTAGGGGTCGAAAAAGAGTGGTTTTGTTGTTGTAATAACCACGCGGCCAATTTCATTTAGCTCAAAGTTTTCGATGTTCGATTTCTCAAGCGTATTCACATCAATTTTATATTGAATCTGGTCGATTCGGGCTTTTGCCGAATTGTAAGCATGTTTAATATAAAACTGCGTGGAGAGGTTCATCTGCTTTTCGTCCATCCAAACCAGCATCGCTTCAAACTGGCGCTCAACACGAGGTAAATTATCGGGGTGTACCAACATATCGCCACGCGAAACGTCAATTTCGTCTTCTAAGGTAACCGTTACCGACTGCGGAGGAAATGCATAGTCGAGCTCTTTGTCGTAGGTAACAATCGATTTTACTTTCGATTTTTTTAATGAAGGTAAAACCATTACCTCATCGCCTTTCGAAATAATTCCCGATGCAACAGCCGACGAAAATCCTCTGAATTTAATGTCGGGGCGAAGTACATATTGAACAGGGTAGCGCATATCGGTAAAATTACGGTCGCTGCTAATGTGTATCGTTTCTAAAAACTCGAGCATACTTTTCCCGTGGTACCACTTCATGTTTTCCGACAGTTCAACAACATTGTCTCCCTTTAGTGCCGAGATTGGAATAAAAGTAATATCGGGAATATTTAATGTGGTTACAAACTTTTCGTAATCGGCCTTTATTTTGTTAAACACATCTTGGCTGAAATCTTTCAGGTCCATTTTATTTATGGCAACCACTACGTGTTTTATTCCCAACAGTGAAACCAGAAAAGTGTGTCGTTTTGTTTGTGTAATTACACCGTAGCGGGCATCGATTAATATAATTGCAAGGTTGGCTGTAGATGCTCCCGTTACCATGTTTCGTGTGTACTGCTCGTGTCCGGGTGTGTCGGCAATAATAAATTTACGTTTTGCCGTCGAGAAGTAGCGGTAAGCAACGTCGATGGTAATTCCCTGTTCGCGTTCGGCTTTCAGACCATCGAGCAGCAGTGCATAATCAATATCTTCTCCGGCATGACCAACGCGTTTGCTGTCGCGTGCCAAAGCATCTAACTGGTCTTCGTATAACATTTTACTGTCGAACATTAATCGTCCAATCAGTGTCGATTTTCCATCGTCAACCGAGCCGGCAGTTAACAATCGGAGTAAGTCTTTTTTTTGATCCTGGTCAAGGAATTCCTGTATGTTGAGTTTATCTGTCATTTTCTTGTTACTTGTTGCTTGTTACTTGTTGCTTGTTGTTTGTTATGATTTCCAGTTGTTTTCTACGTATTGAATGAATTTGTTAATTTTCATTCCAAGTATATTAAATTCGGATTGTAATTTTATCCAATCTTTTTTTTCAGTGTATAATTCAATTATCGTCTCAATTTGATTTAAACATTCATCGCTCGAAGCTTGGGCATATACAAGAAACTTTATAAAGTCTGCTTTATATCGTTTTCTTCCATAACCTTCAGCAATATTGTCTTTTACACTTTTCGAGGATCTTCTTATTTGACTGCCTTGTTCATATAATTCAAATTTTGGAAGATCAAGACTTAGTTTATGCACTTTTATTGAAAGTTCAAAAGCCATTTTATAAATGTCCAAGTCTTTGTAACTACTCATTAAATTTTGTTTTTGTTGTTGTAATTTACTCGAAACACGTTAACCGGCAACGAGTAACGAGTAACGGGTCAACTAAAAATACC
>JALUZN010000329.1 GCA_027011835.1 Draconibacterium sp.
TTTCGGCAGGTATCTCTTTCCAGTCTTCGCGAAACAGAAGTTCCGGCCGATATTTACTTTGTGCACTGCTACTTCCTGCTAAAAAGAAAAAAAGAAAAATAAAACCAAATAAGATTTTCATAATTTTATAGTTGTTTGAATGTTGTTATTCGATAAAGATATTGTATTTATTTAAAAGACCGCCAACAGTCTCAACCGAGAAACGGGCTTTCGAAATTCTGTTGATTTCAGGGTCGATGGAGAAATTAACCGACGAACGAAAATCTGCTTTTTCGAGGTTGGTTCTATCGAATATTGCGCCGGTTAAATCGCAATTGTTAAATACTGAGCCACTTAGGTCGGCATTGGTAAAATCAACTTCGTGTAAACTACAACTTTCGAAAAGCGTATCTTTAATTTTTAGTTTGAAAAACGATGACAGGTTCAACTGGCAATTTGAAAACCGGAATTTTAGCAGAAAGGGATTGCACTCGTCGAATTGTAATCCTATTAATTTGCAATTATTAAAGTTTACCTCTTTAAAAGCAGTTCCCGAAAGTTTTGTATTACTGAGGTCGCAGGCATTGAACGAACACTCGTCGAATGTAAAACCATTTAATTCGATACCGGTAAAACTACAGTTTTCGAATGTGCAGTTTTCGTATTCACCCGGTTGAGCAGTGTTTTCAGAAAAATTGATATTTGTGAAATGTTTATCGAAATAATACTCTTTTTTCATCTTATTCTAATTTTAAATCTTCAAAGTCACAAAGGAATCGCTTTGCAGTTATTTTCCGATATACAGCGGTATAACTTGCTTCTAATGATTTTCCTGTGCGATAATTATTTGTCATGCTCGTTTCATCATTATAAAATTTAGAATCAAGACACATGAATAAAAAAACTTATTGGTAATTGTGGCTAAGTAATTCCTGTAACTGATCGGCTGCATTGTCCAGTTCAGCTTCAACAATGGTCAGCAACTCCGAGAGGTTCTCGTTTTTTCCGCTTTCAGCCAAAAGCTGAATTTCCTTTAACGTATCGCCGGTGGTTGTTAACCCGAAAATAAGCGCCGACGACTTAGCGGTATGTGCCTCTTTGGCCAGATTTGCCAATTTGTTTTCGGCAAGAAAAAGTTTCATATTTGAAATAAACGATGGGATTTGTTCTAAAAATATCTCAACCAACTCTTTTTCAAAGCTTTTATCTCCCGATGAAATCGATTCAAGCTGCTCTGTTTTAATCTTTTGAAACTGTTTTCCCATCATGTTTTGAGTTTGTTGTGCAAATTAATAAATATTTCAATAGCTTTGCATCCTAAATTTCTGATATAATTCATGGAATAAGAATATTTGAATAGATAGTTTTGCATTTTTAATTCACATAAATTACAATGAAAACAACTGCATTTAACGCGATACATAAGAAGTTAGGAGCCAAATTGGTTGAATTTGCCGGTTACGAAATGCCAATAGAATATAGCGGAATAAAAGACGAACATATGACGGTTCGTAATTCGGTTGGCGTTTTCGATGTTTCGCACATGGGCGAGTTTTGGATTAAAGGCCCCAATGCACTCGAATTGGTAAATAAAATTACTTCGAATGACCCTCGTAATTTAAAAGTTGGGCAGGCGCAATACAGTTGTTTTCCAAATGGTAAAGGTGGAATTGTTGACGATTTGCTGGTTTATCATTACGAGGAAGAAAAATATATGTTGGTTGTAAATGCTTCGAATATTGAAAAAGACTGGAACTGGGTGGTGAGCCATAACGATGTGGGTGCCGAGTTGGAAAATGCATCGGATTCGATTAGCCAGTTGGCAATTCAAGGGCCAAAAGCAACTGCAACTCTTCAGAAATTAACCGATGTAAACCTTTCGGAAATAAAATTTTACACCTTTACAACCGACAAATTTGCAGGGGTTGACGATGTAATTATTTCGGCAACCGGATATACGGGCGCCGGAGGATTTGAGCTCTATTTCAGGAACGATGAAGCAGAAAAAATATGGAATGCCATTTTTGAAGCAGGCGAAGAGTTTGGAATTAAACCCATTGGTTTGGGTGCTCGCGACACGCTGCGTTTAGAGATGGGTTACTGCTTGTATGGCAACGACATTGACGATACCACTTCGCCCATTGAAGCCGGTTTGGGGTGGATTACCAAATTTAATCACGACCGGAAATTTATAGACCGCGAGTTTTTGATGATGCAGAAAAAAGAGGGTGTAACACGCCGTTTGCGCGGTTTTGTTTTAACCGAGAGAGGAATTCCCCGCCACGGTTACGAATTGCTAAACGAAGCCGGTTCGGTTATTGGCAAAGTAACCTCGGGAACTATGTCGCCCGTTTTGGGAAAAGGAATTGGAATGGGGTACATCGCTCGCGAATATTCAGCTTTCGGAACTCAGATTTTTGTGAAAATCAGGAATAAAACCATTCCGGCAGAAGTTACAAAGTTGCCCTTTATTTAGCCGCTTGTTTTTCGGTAATTCAGAATTGCCAACACATTTAGCACAACAGCATAAATTACTATAATTGTAAACTGTTTGCTTACGTTTACAAAGGTGCTGCCTTTTAGCATTACCAGTCGTATTACATCGATATAATATTTTATAGGATTGAAATCGGCAATTCGTTGTGCCCACACCGGCATACTTTCTATGGGCGTAAACAGTCCGCTCATTAATATAAATATTACCGAAAAAAACCAGGCAATAAACATAGCTTGCTGCTGTGTTTCGGTAACGGTCGAAATAAATGTTCCGATACCAAGAACTAAAATTAAATAGACAATTGTAAAGAGATAAAGCATTACAATGCTTCCTTCGATTGGTGTGCGAAACCAGAAAAAAGCAATAAGCAACCCCAACGTAAACTCTGCAATACCAAGCAATACAAACGGCATTAGTTTTCCTAAAATAAACTCCCATTTCCTTATTGGTGTGACATTCAGCTGTTCAATGGTGCCAATCTCTTTTTCGCGAACAATGTTCATTGCCGAAAGAAAAAGTGAGGTCATAGTTATTAGCATTACCAGTATTCCGGGCACCATAAAAACTTTATAGTCGAGGGTGGGGTTGTACCAGTTGTGGTTGTTTATTTCAATTCCCGGCATTTTTTCCAACTTCACTTTACTTGTAATTTTCTCTTTCGAAAACCGGAGTACAACGTTTTGTAAATAGTTTTGAATAATGCCTGCTTTTAATCCGTTTATTGCATCGGTAACAACAGCAATATTGGTTGGTTTTCCCAAATTAATATTTTTCCCAAAGTTTTGGGGAATCGATAGAATAACATCAACATTGTTTTGCTCCATCAGTTTTAGCCCGTCGTTGTAGGTCGCCACATTGGTTAATGTGAAATAGTTGGAGGCTTCTATTTTATGAATAAACTCAACCGAGGCCGGTGAGTTGTCGCGGTTTTCAATAAAAATATTTATCTCTTTTACTTCGAAATTTGCTGTGTACGAAAATATAAGAAGCTGAATTACAGGCATTCCAAAAATTAAGCCTACCATAGTTTTATTTCTGAAAATCTGCTTAAACTCCTTTGTAATAATATGTCGAACTGTTCTTAACATGGGCCTGTTTTACTCCATTCTTATTTTGAATTTTTTAATGGTCATTAAAATAAAGAGCAGCGATGTTCCTGCCAGAATTAAAGTCTCTTTCCAAACAACACGAATACCAACGCCTTTTAGCATAATCGATTTTATAATTATAATAAACCATTTTGCGGGAATTACATTGCTCAGAATTTGTAAAATCCGGGGCATACTCTCAATCGGGAAAATAAATCCCGACAATAAAATAGTTGGTAACATCAGTCCCATTAACGACATCATCATTGCCGTTTGCTGCGATTGTGCAATGGTCGATATTAAAATTCCCAAACTAAGCGATGTAACAATAAACAACAGAATTTCCAGAAACAATAAAATCCGGCTTCCCTCCATTGGCATACCAAAAACCAGAAACCCCAACATTAAAATTGTAAAAGCGTTAATAAGCGATAATACAAGGTATGGCAACACTTTTCCAATAATTATTATTGCGGGTTTTAGTGGCGAAACAAGAAGTATTTCCATTGTTCCTATCTCTTTTTCGCGGGCAACTGTTATCGATGTCATCATTGCCGAAACTAGCATTAAAATAATGGTCATTACGCCGGGTACAAACATAAATACGCTTTTGTTTTCGGGGTTATAAAGCATTTTCGATTCAATTTTTATGGGAACTTCGGGAACGAGCCGCTTTTCTATGGCGAACGAATTTGTAATTCCACTTAAATAGGAGGTTAACATAGTTGCCATATTTGGGTCCGATGCATCGGCAATTACCTGTACAACCGAGCTGTTCGTATTTCCTAAATTTTCAGCGAATTTTTCGGGAATGACAAGGGCAATTTTTATTGATCCCCGTTTAAACGACTTTTCTATTTCCGAATAGTTTTTCAGATTCTCCTTTAAAATAAAATAACCCGACGAGGTAATTTTGCTGATATATTGCTGCGACATTCTGTTTTTTGCCAAATCTAAAATTGCCATTTTCCCGTCTTTTATCTCGGTTGTTATGGCAAAACCAAACAATAAAACCTGAATGATGGGCATTCCGAAAAGTATAAGCAGTGTTCGCTTATCGCGAAAAATGTGTTTAAACTCCTTTTTTATAAATGCTAAAAATGTTCTCATTCAATACCTGTTTATTGGCGTGCCAGTTTTAAAAATACCTCGTCCATATCTTTTGCAGCGTGTTTATGCAGCAGCTCGTCGAGCGTTCCCATTGCCGCAATTTTGCCGCGTACCATCATCGAAATCCTGTCGCAATATTCAGCTTCGTCCATATAATGTGTGGTTACAAAAACTGTAATTCCCTCGTCGGCAGCCTGGTAAATCAGGTCCCAGAATTGCCGCCGTGTAATCGGGTCGACACCGCTTGTCGGTTCATCTAAAAAAACAATATCGGGGTGGTGGAGGGTGGCCACCGAAAAAGCAATTTTCTGTTTCCATCCCAGAGGGATTTCTGCAATAAGTGTATTTTCTATGTCACCGAGTTGCAGCCGGGCAATCATTTTTTTTGTTCTTTCGGCAATCTCCCGTTTTCGTAATCCGTAAATGCCACCGTAAAAACCGATGTTCTCTTTTAGTGTTAAATCTTCGTATAACGAAAATTTCTGGCTCATATAACCAATTTTGTATTTCAGTTTATTTCGTTCGGTTATTATGTCGAATCCGGCCACTTTCCCTTTTCCCGAAGTAGGTTCTAAAATGCCGGTAAGCATTTTTATTGCTGTGGTTTTGCCGGCACCGTTGGCTCCCAGAAAACCAAAAATCTCACCCTTTTCAACATTAAAACTAATGTTGTCGACGGCCTTAAAATGGCCAAAGGTGCGCGTTAAATTTTCTACTTCAATTACTTTATTCATTCTACCCGTTGTTTTTACTCTTTTTGCATCAACTCCATAAAAGTGTCTTCAATGTTTGGTTCAATATTTTTTATCGAGAATTCGAAATTGTTTGCTGTTAATTCGGTTGTTAGTCCGGTTACTTCGTTCGCGTTATTAAGGGTTAAATGAATGCTGTTTCCAAACATAAATGCTGAATGAATTCTATCCATTTTACGCAAAAAAAGCAATGTTTTATAGTTGTTGTTTGTTTTAACTTCAAACAGTTTGTGCGAAAATTTCTTTGAAATATTTCCGGGGGTGTCAACCGCTAAAATTTTTCCTTTCTGAATAAGAGCCACTTCATCACACAGTGCCGCTTCGTCCATATACGGAGTTGAAACCACCGTTGTAATGTTATCGGTTTTTTGAAGCTTTTTCAGATTATCCCAAAACTCTTTTCTCGAAACAGGGTCGACACCAAACGTGGGCTCGTCTAAAAACAATATTTTGGGTTTATGAATCAGGGCGCAGCAGAGAGCAAGTTTCTGTTTCATCCCTCCCGATAAATCGCGTGCTTTTCTCTTTTTAAAAGGTTCTAGAAGAACATAAATGTCGCGAATCATCTCGAAATTCGATTCGATGGTTGTATTAAAAACCTGTGCGAAAAACTCTAAATTTTCTTGCACCGAGAGGTCGGAGTAGAGCGAAAACCTGCCCGGCATATAACCAATTTGTCTTCTTATTTTTTTATAGTCGGTAACCGTGTCGAGATTCATTAATGTGGCGGTGCCGCGGTCGGGGATGAGTAGTGTTGTAAGAATTCTGAACAATGTTGTTTTTCCCGCTCCGTCGGGGCCAATTAATCCAAAAAGTTTTCCCTCTTCAATATGTAACGCGATATTGTCGAGAGCTTTAATCTCACTGTACGATTTCGATATGTTTTTTATTTCAATCATTTGCAAATGCATTGCCGGCACTTAACCGGTTATTGAAAGCGTACCGAAGCCGGCATTCCAATTTTTAAGCTGCCATCGTTTTCAACATCAATCTTAATAGCATAAACCAGGTTTTGCCTTTCATCTTTGGTTTGTACTATTTTTGGGGTGAATTCAGCATTTGCGCTTATCCACGAAATTGTTCCGCTAAACCTCTTTTGCCCTTTTGTTGCGTCAACTTCAACCCACACTTTTTGCCCGATTTTAATTTCCGACAACTGTGGCTCGGTTACATAAGCTTTTAGTTTTAACTCTTTTAAATCTTGAATTTGATAGAGTGGTTTTCCGGGAGCAACAAACTCGAACTGCGAAACATATTTTATTAAAACCGTTCCGGCAACCGGATTAATAATTGTACACCTGTCTATTTGGTCTTCAATTTGTTTAATCTGAACTGTTAACGATTTGTATTGACTGATAACCGAAGCATTTTGTGCCTGAACACTTGCAATTTGTTGTTTGGTAACATTTACCTGCCCCTGAATATCGTCGAGTTGTTTTTTTGTTGCCGACCCTTCGGCGTACATCTTTTTAATTCGCGCAAGGTTGTTTTGCTGAACTTTTAACTGCTCCTCGAGCACATTTATTTGCGACAGTACACTTTTCGACTGCGACTGAATGTTGATAAACGAAGCTTGTAGCTGCTCCTTTTTTAGATGAAGCTGCATTGTGTCAATAATTCCAATGGTGTCGTTTGCCTCAATTGTTGCACCCTCTTCAACAGTAAAAAGAATAAGTTTCCCGGCACTTTCGGCCGAAATAGTTGTGGCATCGCTTTGGAAATTGCCGCTGGCATCGGCGGGATTTTCGTTGTTGGTACACGATGAAGTTGTTTAAAGTTTCCGCAATAGAATTACAATAAAAGCCAGTATATTCAATGCTTTCCAATGCACTTCATTTGTTTCAAAACGTATTAAAATTGCCTTGAACGCATCCAACCATGC
>JALUZN010000330.1 GCA_027011835.1 Draconibacterium sp.
CTAAAATGTCGTGTGGTTCGTCGGCTGTCATGGCCGATTCAGGAATATCGGTTTCTATTTCAATATTAATAATTACATCTTGCTTGTTTATTAACTCATCGGGATTGAACCCGATGTAGGTTCTGATTAACAGATTCTTAACTCTTATTTTTGTCATAATTAGCAGTTTAAGTTTATTGTTTTCTATTTTTCTCTGTTAGCGTAACCGGGAGGAGTTCCCAGATTTTCGCCACCATCGGCAAAAAGTAATTGTCCGGTTAAATGGTTGTTGTCTAAAATGTAGCCGATACTTTTTAAGATTGGTTCTACCCCACCCGCTTTTTTCATGGGAGTTTTTCTTGCCAAACTATTAAGATAATTCTCATTGTTATCTGCCGGAGGCAAAGTAACGCCCGGGGCAATTGCATTTACCCGAATTTGAGGGGCAAATTCCAAAGCAGCCATTTTGGTCAGTTCCCAAAGTGCTTTTTTAGAAAGTGAATAGGCAGCAAAATCCGATTTATTGGAAGTAATTCTCGTATCGACAAGGTTAATGATATTCCCCTTTTTACAGTGCTTTGCAAAATCGTGCATCAGAATAAAAGGAGCTTTAAAGTTAACATTCATCTGCATTTCGAACAGGTCAACCGAAGTTTCTTTTATTGACCCCCCATTAAAAACCGATGCGTTGTTAATCAGCAAATCGAAGTTGCCAAACCGGGAAACAGTATTGAGAATGAGTGCGGTAACTTCATCGGTATTTAAAAGATTTGCTTTCGCAATAGCAAAACTCTGGTTCGGAAATTTCGATTGCAAAGTTTCGGATAACTCTTTTGCTTGTTTTTCCGACGAATTGAAATGAATAACAATACTCCATCCGTTTTCAGCAAGAAACCCGGCAACAGCTTTGCCTATTCGTTTCGATGCTCCTGTTATCAATGCTCGTTTCATGCTGAAAAGTTAATGATATTATTGATATACTCAAACCAAATAGCTTTTCGGTTTTTCAAATACTCAATTCCGGTTGGTTTTCTGAGAATTGGATAATTTGTGGTTAACTTTGTATCGTGCTTTTCGATCAAATCAAAATTACTAAATTGGCATCGCATCATTCAAAAGTTTAAATTGCGCTTACTATGAAACTGCTTTTCTCAGTTCTGTTTTCTTTCCTGCTACTTTCCGCCAATGCAAAATCGCATAAATTAGAATTTCGCATTACAAACCAAAGGCAGAATATTGTTTATCTGTTTCTGTTAAAAGGCGACAAACAAACAAAAACAGACACCTTTAAAATCAACAATTTATCAGCAAAACAACCGGCTGACATTAAGTTTATTTTACCCGCAAACGCACCTGCCGGGATGTACCGTGTTATTCTGGGACAGACCCGTGTTGCGGAATTAATGAACGAACCGCCACAGCACATCGACTTTATTTTTAACCACGAAGACATTATTCTTAATACCGATTTTATAGCTCCTCACGACAGTTTAAAGGTTATTCAATCGGAAGAAAACAGTGTGTGGTTCGATTTTATGGAGAAAGAGACTAAGCTCAAAAAACAGCTAAAGGAGAGCAAAATGGAACTCGACTATTTTCAGCAAGAAAATAACCCGGCAGAAGCCGAAAAGCAGGCAATAATATACAATGAATTACAGCACGAGCGCGACAATTACATTTCGGAAACTATCGGGAAACATAAAAATCTTTTTGCTTCGAAAATAATTGCCATGTACCGCGAACCTTTTCTCGATGGGAAACTTAGTGCCAAAGAAAGAGACGAGATATTTAAAACAGAATTTTTTAATCATCTCGATTTTACCGATGAGGAGCTAATAAATACAACAATTTATTCGACAACTGTTTTTACGTATTTAATGAGTTATGCAAAAAAAGGGCTAACACGCGAACAGCAAGAGCAGGAATTTATTAAAGGTGTTGATGTAATTTGCACAAATACCGAGAAAAATGAAAATGTTTACGAATTTGTTCTCGACTTTTTAATGCGGGGTTTCGAACAATTGAATCTTGAGAATGCACTTGTTTATTTAGCCGGCAAATATAAAGATTCAACGTGTGGTTCCGACAATAAAACCACAGCAGAACGGCGATTACTGTTTTATAAAACAATGAAAACAGATGCCGTGGTTCCCGATTTTACATTAAACGATGTGAATGGCGACGCGGTCACGTTGTCGGAGGTATTAAAAGAGGAAACCCTGTTAATTTTCTGGGCTGGCTGGTGTCCGCATTGTAACCTGATGATTCCAAAAATAAAAGAGTGGTACAGCAGGCAAGATAAGAAAAGAGTAGAAGTTGTAACAGTTTCGTTAGACACCTCCGAAAAAGAGTGGAAGACAAAAGTTGATGAGCTGGGTATTGAATCGTGGTTTAATCTCTCCGATTTAAAAAGCTGGGACGGAGAAGTTGCCAATAAATACAATATTTATGGAACGCCCACACTATTTCTCCTCGACAAAAACAGAAAAATTTTAGCAAAACCTAAAACAATTAACGACTTAAATAAATACATTTTTTTGCCGCAATAATTACACAAAATATTTCCCTATTATTTCAATTATTTTATTTCGTGTAACCGGTTTTGTTATGTAGTCGTTGCACCCCACTGCCTTTGCTTTTTCCTGTTCGCTCTCGAATGCAAATGCCGTTTGGGCTACAATTACAACACTTTTATTAAACTTCCTAATTTCCCGGGTTGCTTCGTAACCATCCATCGCCGGCATTTTAATATCCATTAAAACCAAATCGATATTAGCATTCGTTTTGCATATCTCAACCGCTTCTATTCCATTTTTTGCAAAAATCACATCCGAGCTTATTTTTCGTACCACAATAGAGAGGTATTTTCTAATGGTTTCATCATCTTCCGCAATCAGAATTTTTATCTGTTTTTGCCCAATACTTCCACCTGGTTTTTGTTCTTTTTCCGGTTTCGACTTTTTCTGAATCACCGCATCCTTTTTATACGGAATTTCGAAATAAAACTTCGAACCTTTGCCATGTTCCGATTTAACCCCGATGGTACCACCTAACATCTCTACATAGGCTTTGGTAATCGACAACCCCAATCCGGTTCCTTCGTACTCGCTCGATAAGTTTTTATGAACCTGAACAAACCGGTCGAACACATTATTTAACTCCTCTTTTGGAATTCCAATGCCACTGTCTTCTACAAAAAAGAGGAGGTTGCTTTTTTTAACACGGTAGCCAAATTTAATTGTTCCTTTAGGTGTGTATTTTATTGCATTTTTTACCAGGTTCGTTAATATTGCATACAGTTTCTCTTTGTCTGAGACGATAACCGACTCTTCCGACGACAATCCTTTTTCAGAGGAGATTTCCAACCCTTTCGCTTTTGCTTCGGGATAGAAAAACGTTAGCGTGTAATCAATTAATTCATTTATATTTATTTCACTGTTTTCAACATCCATTTGACCTGATTCAACTTTCGAGATATCCATTAAATCGTTTATGGTGTTTAGCATCCGCTCTCCGCTTTTCTCAATTATACGTAAATACTCGAGCTGCTTTGTATTTATCTCTCCCGACTCTTTCAGCAACGAAGTAAAGCCAAGAATTCCACTCATTGGCGTTCTTATTTCGTGGCTCATATTTTGTAAAAAAGCAGTTTTTAGTTTGTCGCTCTCCTCTGCTTTTTTCAGAGCTGCAACCAACTCGTCTTCCGTTTTTTTACGGTTAATAGAAAGACTTATCTGGTCGGAAACAAACTCAAGCATTTTAACATCGGCACTGTTAAACGCATTCTCGTCGGTATAACTTTGCACTACCAAAACTCCGGTAACTTTGCCTTCGGTTTTAAGCGGGATACCCAACCAAACTTTCGAATCGGCACCAACCATCTCCATCTCTCCTCTTCTTTCGAGTTCGCTCTGCAATTCGGAATTTACCAAAAGAGGTTTCTGAATTTTTACCACATATTTTGTTAATGTTTTCCCCGCCGGTATTTCGGTAAACTGGTCTTTCTCATCGACAAAGAAAGGCAGTGTTATGGTGTCGTTTTTTTCGTTATACAGGGCAATATAAAAGTTGGTTGTATCGATTATGGCACTCAGCTCATCGCGAATAAAACCAATAAGTTTATGAAGATTATCGTTTGTATTTACCGCATTCGAAATATTGTAAAGTACCTTTTTTATTTTTTCGGCCCGCGACCGTTCGGTAATATCCTGAACCCATGAAGCAACTGAAACAACTTGATTATTTTTGTTTACCAACCGCGAATTAAACCATTCGCATAAAACTACATCGCCATTTTTTTTAACATTCTCATTTATATTTTTCCTGCCTCGCTTCGACATAAGAATTTTATCCCATACCTTTTCAACATTGGGCAAGGTAAATGGAGGCAGAATAAAACTTACATGTTTACCAATGGCTTCCTCTTTTGTATATCCAAAAATTCGCTCGGCAGATGGATTCCATCGTCTTACTTTAAAATCTAAATCCCACTCAATAAATCCGAGTGGTGTTTGATTAATATGTAACGAAAGTCGCTTTTCGTTTTCAGCTATAATTCTTGCTGATTTTTTTTGCTCTGTAATATCGCGTATAACCAAAAGGGTTAACGCATTTTCATCGAACTTTATGGGGAAAGTTGAGATCTCGGAAAACATTTGTTTCCCATCCCGGCTAATATATGAGACTTCAAACGGTCCGTATTTTTTACCTTTCTTATTCTCCTCTATTCCCTTTCTTACCTTATCAAGATAGTTTTTGGACAACAACGATATTTCAAAGAAATTTTTACCGATAATGTCTTCCATTTTAGAGCCAAGTTCATCTTCAACAACTTTGTTTACCTGAACACAAGTTCCATCGTGAGTAAGAATAAGAACCGCATCGGGAGCAGCAGCAAATATTTTTTTTAGTCGCTCGGTTGTGCTTTTCAACTCTTCAACCGATAACTTGTGTTGGCGCTCCAATTTTTTTAGCTCTTCAATCTGAGCTTTTAAACGCTCATTTTCTCTCTGTAGCCAGGTTACTCTATCAGGATTTACCATAACTCAACTTTCCTAAAAAATTAAACTCACACTTAAAAGGTTCGTAAAACTTCTGATATCTCCAAAATCTATTTTACATAAATCTTTGGTCAGCTAAAAAAGGTTTCACGTTTGTGCTTCTTTAAAAAGAATATTTATTCGATATCAATTTCAACAAAAAACAGTTAAATATAGCTTTTACTTTTTTGCTAACAAAATAGTTTAATCGAGGTTATTTTACTTCCCCCATTAAGTGGGCTTTTCATCCACTTATTGAATTATAATCTTCTCTGTAAAGTTAAACGTTTCTCCCTGTAGTTTTACAAAATAGACACCCTGAGCTAGCGTGTTACTAACACTGAAACTCTGCGGACCTTGCTTTACTCAACCATCAACAACTGTTTTTTCCAATTTTCCAACAATAGAATAAACTGCTATTTTTATTTTTTGAGATTGAGGATTAAACAATGAAATGTGAACTCTATTCTTTGCCGGGTTCGGATAAATTCTAAAATTAATAGTTGGTGTGCTATTTTTAATTGATGAAGTTTTGTTTTCGGCAACAACCAAAAACTGCGGGGTTTCGGTAAGTGTTAATTCTACTGAGTTATTTTGAGTTTCGTGTACCACTTTCTCGCCTGTATAGCTTTTGTCTTTGGGTAAAACAGAATAGGCATATTCGGGTTGGTAACCTATGTCGAATGAATAATTGAGAGTTGTTCCATTGTCGGTTTTCGAGTTTTTTGTCCGGGTCCAGATGGCAAAAATATGTTCTGCCGAATCGTTAACAAACTCAAAACAGTACACTTCATTTTCATCTACCGGTTCTCGGTACGAAACAATTTTGCGAAGTGTTGCAGCTCCTAAAACCTTTTGCATGGTAGCCAAATAGTAATACGAGATTTTTTTTGCCAATCCGGTGTTTCTATCCATCAACAACCCGCTACTTGCAAATTGCTGTGTACTTTTACTACTCGGGTCGCTACCCATAAAAAGAAATGCTTTTTCGAACCCCATTTTTAGTGCAACAAAATAGGAACGAAGAATATAATTTGCCTGTTGCGGTTGTGGTGCATAAATGTACGAGTGTTTATTGTCGAGCATATAGGTGTCCCAACCAAATTCAGTAATCCAAACCGGAACATCAGGTAAATTTGTTCTGCACCAACGCATAAAAGCACTCAGATTCTGTTCAATACCATACTTTTCATTTTCGGGTGAGTAACCATCCTTTTCGTCTTTGCAGTAGGTATGAATATTAATCACATCGAACGGAATGCGCCCTTTTGAAGCCGTTAATATTTTCTGAATATACGAGGTTGGGTTTCGCTCTGCCAGTCCGGCTAAAACGTGCATGGCTGTCGAATCGACCGATTTAATTCCCAACAAAGGATAGTCATCCGATGTTTTAACACCATAACCGTCGTGAACAGCATTACAATACACAGCATATTTTTCGGCCGGCCAGGTTGGTGTTTCCCACCAATAATTGGGTTCGTTATCGTCTTCGTAATACTTAATATAATTTTGTCCCGACACCTTATCGGCGGTTTCGAGCAACGATTTATCTATTTTTTGTGCTCCGTACCGGGCAACCAACTGCCCTATAAACTCCAACCGGTCGAGATAATCTTCGGGTTTCGAGCCATCTCCTTTCGAGTAAGCACCGCGTGCAGAACCTGCCCATTCGGGCTTATTTAAAACATCGATAAGTACATTAATTCCCAAGTTCCTGCATTCATCCATAAACTTGTTGTGGTCGGGCCAGGTATAATTGTACGGCGTTTTGGTAATGTTGTCCCACCTGTAATAGTTATCGGCTACTTCGTATTGACCCCACGAATGGTATTCGCGTATCCATTTGGCACATTTCCCCAAATCGTCGATAAACCGCTGATCGTACGAAGCAACATTGGTATTCACCCCAATAAAATCGGACATTTTAAAATCAACACCACCCTCTTGAGCAGATATTGAGACCGAAATGAAAGTAAACAAGATATACACGAAGATTTGTTTCATTGCAAAAGAAATAGTAATTAATTCGATTTTAACCTATTTTAAAAAACCTAATTGTAAAACTAACAGTATTATTGAATTTCGCAATAAAAGAATTGACTTTTATATTGAAATAAGGTTTGTATTTTTGTGAAAAATATATTTTATGAATCGAGCATAGCAAAATTTGGCATACAGGTAGATGTTAATAAGCGAAATACATTGCCGTTAAAAAATATATTACGAAGTTGTTTAAAGTTTCCGCAAT
>JALUZN010000331.1 GCA_027011835.1 Draconibacterium sp.
CCGCTTTATTACTCCCAGAAATTAATCGGGTGTATGCACTTTCCATATGAATTCCGGCACGGGCAACCTGAACCAAAAGTTCGTCTAATCCCCCCGTCGAATCTTTCATCTCAAGCGCTAATATTTCGCGTAACGACACCGAATCTCCGCGGTCGGAAAGAATCTGATATGCTTTTTCGGGTTGATTTACCAGAAGCTTTACAACGCCCCATCCCTGATAAATATTCATCAATGTCATTGAACTGATATTGATATTCTCTTTTTTTAAAGCATTCGTAACCTCCTCAAAATGGGTTATCTTATTTTTTAGAAATACCGATATCTCAAATGCCATAATTTTGGTTTTGCTATTATTTATAAAAAATAAAAGTCGACAAATATCTCGTAAAATTAATAGTATTTCTTAAAGTTTGTAATCAAACACAACCATATTTGCGAGAATTGTAATTTGACTGCAGCTTTTTTTAATAAAGTAGTTAATAAAGTTGTATGATGTAACAAATGTTACAATTGGAATTGAAAGGAAGTTGCACTTTTGTACACTCTTATTTCTCGGGGGTAAAAACGTATTTAACGGTGTTTAAAACAACAGCTGGTTGAATGGGGAAGAACCTTTTTGAAAAAAGGGAAGCAGAGCGATACAACTGCGTGTACCGATTAGGAAGATGCAGAGGAAAGATTCTTTTGAATAAGTTGTGATTTCATGGTTAAAAAGAAGAACAGATTTTTAAAATTCTTAAAAAAGATGCATAAGTGGCCTGCCATAATTATTGCAGGTTTTGCCATTATATTTGCTTTTTCGGGAATTGTAATGAATCACAGGCAAACATTTTCTTCAATCGATGTTTCGCGAAAACTACTGCCCGACAATTACGAATATAAAAATTGGAATTTGTCGTCGGTACGGGGGGCAGTAAAAATTAATACCAACGAATATCTGCTGTTTGGTAATATTGGAATTTGGAAAACCGACTCTGTGTTTAAGTCGTTTACCGATTATAATCAAGGATTTCCAAAAGGAGTTGATAACCGTAAAACTTATGTTGTCACTGAATTTAATAATCAACTTTATGCCGGCACTCATTTCGGCCTTTTTACCCGAAATGGCGATGGTGGAACGTGGAAGAAGATTGTGCTTCCTGTTGAGAACGAACGGATTACCGACCTTGGAATAAAAGGCGATACACTGCTTGTGCTTACCCGCGATTATCTTTTTAAAGGCGATTTGGGGGCTAATTTTAAACAAATTCAACTGCCCGAGCCTGTTAATTATGTGAGAAAAACAGGAATGTTTAATACTTTTTGGGAACTTCATAGCGGAGAGATGTTTGGATTGCCCGGAAAACTGCTTGTCGATTTATTGGGATTGGTTACCATTTTTCTTGCTGTAACGGGGCTTTTGCATTTCTTTTTGCCCAAATATATTAAACGCCGTAAAGGCGTAAAAAAGGAGGTTAAAAAGCTCACTTCAACCAAAAAGAAGAATTTAAACTGGCATAAAATTGTTGGTTATCTGTTTGCAATTTTATTGATAATAAATACCTACTCGGGAATGCATTTGCGTCCGCCGTTGTTAATTGCCATTGCTAATCTGGAAGTTGGAATTATTCCGGGAACTCACATGGATACGCCTAATCCGTGGCAAGATAAACTCCGGCGTGTTTACTGGGATGATAGGTTGCAGAAGTATATTTTCTACACTTCCGAGGGGTTCTATTTTGCTGACGAAAAACTTACAGAGCCCTTGAAGCCAACAGCATCGCAGCCTGAAGTGAGTGTTATGGGGTGTAATGTTTTTAAACCACTTGGCGGGGAAAAATATTTGGTTGGCTCTTTCTCTGGATTGTTTATTTGGGATTTGAAAGCAGGCGTGGTTTACGACTATTTTACACATAAAATTCATGTGGCTCCGAAATCAATATCACGACCAATTTCTAATCATATGGTTGCGGGTATGGCGGGAAATGGCAACCGGTTTTATTGGTTCGATTATAATATGGGAG